>NZ_LYSO01000003.1:0-141940 GCF_001728935.1 Pseudomonas sp. AP42 | reverse complement strand
AGGCTGACAAGCCAAGCGCTGGATCGCAACCATCCATCACCTTATCCAGCTAGATCTGCCTCCTCCAATAAGTGCCGCACAAATCCCGGCGGGTGCAGATTTCCGGGAGGTTTGCGCCAGATCAGTTGGAGACGCTTTTCAAGCCCCGGGATGGGAAGAGCTACCAGCGCGCCACTGCGAACTTCGTCTTGTACTGCGGAAGCCATCACCAACGACACGCCGAGTCCCGCCCTCACTGCTTGTTTGACTGCCTCGGTGCTGCCTAGCTGCATACCGCTGCGAGGCACGCCCAGTTCGCCAAAGTATTCGGTCAGAAGCCGTCCGGTACCGCTACCCGGTTCACCTCCCAGCATCGGCAGGTCCACCAGACGATCACGTTCTATGCACCCTGCTTCAGCCAGCGCATGGTCGGGGCTGACGATAAGCACCAGCGGCTCGACCCGCCAGAGGCGGTGTTCGAAGTCGGGGTGAGGTAGCCACCATTCCATGATCGCGGCGTCGAGCTGGCCCGCCAGTAGCTGGTCGGCCACATCCGGGTTGGCGGCGATGCGCAGATCCACCTCGCCCCTCTCATTTGCGGTCGTCAGATAGTTGCGCACGAATGGCTGGAGAAGGTAGGTGCCGATGTTGGAGCTGGCCCCGACGCGCTCACGATTGCCATGCAGGGCTTCTAGCGCCCGGGCGTGCATGTCGAGCAAGGCGGTCGCATGCGGCATGAAGGCCAGCGCCCGTGTGGTAGGCTGGCAGCCGCTACGACTGCGCTGCACCAGCGTTACGCCGACCTGCTCTTCAAGCTTCTGCAAGTGCTGCGACACCGTCGGCTGGGCCAGCCCCAACGCCCTCGCCGCGCTCTGAAAACTGCCTGTTTGAACGATCGCTACCAGGCTCTTCAGCCAGACCGGATTCAACATGCGGCAGGCTCGGCCTTGGGCAGACGGTTCGCAGCGTTGATTGGGCGCGCACCTGCCAATACCTGGATGATGTTCTGCGCTGCACAACGTTCAATCTCCAGGCGCACCGCGCGCACTGCCGACCCTATGTGCGGAGTGAACAGCGTATTCGGATGCGCGAGCAGCGCAGGATCGATCAGCCGCGGCCGGTCCGCGCGAGCCCAGTCTTCCATTTCGAATACATCCGCCGCATACCCGCCGAGCTGGCCTCGCTCAAGCGCCGCGAGCACGGCGGCTTCATCCACTACCGAACCACGACAGGGGTTTACAAGCAGAGCGCCCGGCCGTACGAGGGCAAGCAGCTCGGCGTTGACCAGATGCTGGGTATCGGCATTCAAGGGAAGCGCCAGCAGGATGAAGTCCGAGCTGGCGAAGAGTTCGCTGCACGCCACCTGGCGCAGGCCGAGCCGTTGCTCGGTTTGTGTATCCAGAGCCTTCGCCTCGTGGTACTGCAGGGTCGCGCCCCATCCCTGCAAGCGATCAGCCATGGCCAGTCCGATGGCGCCCATGCCAAGGATGCCGACCGTAGCGTTATCCAGCCCCGTGCCGTAGAACTGTGGTTGCCAGCCCTGGAACTCGCCAGAGCGGACGAACGCATCTGCTGCCCGCAGATGCCGCCCCAGCCCCACCGCCAGTCCGATCGCCAGCTCGGCAGTCGGGACCGTCAACAGATCAGGCACGAAGGTCAGCCAGACCCCGCGGGCAGTACAGGCGTCCACATCGAAATTGTCGAAGCCCTTGAGCGCGCAGCCGACTACACGCAGCTCAGGGCAGGCTTGAAGAAAGTCTGCATCGACCCGATCGGGCATGAACGCCATCATCGCCTGAGCATCGCGGCAGCGGCGCAGAATTTCCTCGCGCGTCAGCGTGCTGTCGGTCTGGTTGGTCATCAGCTCGCAATGTGGCGCCAGCAGTTGCAGGATCTCATCGTGTACTCGGTGAGTTATAACGAGTTTCGGCAGCATGGTTTGTCCTATTTGAAACGTTTGCGCAGCACGCCACTGAAGGCGTCTACTAGCGTGACCATGGCCAGGATGACCAGCAGGATTGCTGCAACCTCCTGGTACTGCATGATGCGCAGCGAGCCCATGAGTTCGAAGCCGATACCGCCGGCGCCAACCATGCCCATCACGGTGGAGGCGCGAAAGTTGTATTCCCAGCGGTAGATCGCCACGTCGGCGAACTGCGGCGTCACCTGTGGCAAAACCGCGTGCAGCAGCACTTGCATCGGCGTAGCCCCCGCCGCCCGAGCGGCTTCCACCGGCGCTTCGTCGACGTGCTCGATGGCCTCGGCGAAGAACTTGCCGACCATGCCGACCGAATGCAGACCCAGGGCAAGCACGCCCGGCAAGGCGCCGAACCCTACGGCTGCAACGAAGATGATGCCCATGATCAGCTCCGGCACCGACCGCAGGGCATTGAGCAGCACCCGGGCAACACCGAACACAAGGGGGTGCGGCGCCGTATTGCGCGCTGCAACGAAGGCCACCACCAGCGAGAACACCACTGCGATGGCCGTACCGGCGATGCTCATCGCCAAGGTGTCGATCAAGGGGCGAATCCAGCTTCGATAGCCCGAAAAGTCTGGCGGCATGGCCTCGCCTGCCAGGGTCGCGATGGAGGGCAGCCCGTTCAGCAGCGTGGTGGCATCGAGCAGCCCCACGTACCAGCAGGCCAACAGCACCACTCCGAATACAATCGCCACCTGCCCCAGCTGGCGCCACCAACCGAGGCCGAAGCCTCGAAGGATGTGCTCGCGTTGCTCTGCAGGCAGCGCCTGCACGTCGTAATGAGTAGACATATCGGTGCTCACATCGTGGCGAAGTCGAGGCCGAGCAGCGATCCCATGTTGCGGATCACATCGTAGTCGGCGTCGGTGATTGGCGCGAAGGCCTCGGCCTTGAAGTTGCGCAGCACTTCGGGATCGTCGATACCGACGAATACATCCCGCACCTTGGTTTTCAGCTCGGGGCTCAGGTTCGAGCGCATCGCCCAGGGGTACTGGGGGTATTCGCCGCTGTAACCAAGTACTTTCACCTTGCTCGGATCGATTAGGCCACGTTCGGCTACGTGATTGAAAATTACCTCCGACAGCCCACCCGCATCGGCGTTGCCGTTCGCCACGTTGACGGCAACGGCGTCATGCGTGCCCACAAAATGTTGTTCGTAGTCCTGCCCACCCGTCAAATCGGCCGTCTCAAGAAGCACGGTTTTGGGAATCAAATGGCTGGACGTCGATGCCCGGTCACCATAGGCCATCTTCTTGCCCTTAAGGTCGGCATACTCATTCACGCCTGACGCCACATTGGCGATAATCACCGAGCGATAGGTCGGCTTGCCGTCGATGACCATGGCAGCGAAGGGCTCGATGTCGCTTTTGCTTTTGGCCATGACGTAGGACAGCGGACCGAAATACGCCAGGTCGATACGGCCAAAGCGCATCGCCTCAATCATCGAGGAATAGTCGGTGGTTACGATCAGCTGCACCTTCTTGTCCAGATGCTCTTCCAGATAATCCTTCAGCGGCTGGTTACGCTTGATCAGCTCGGAGGCGTTTTCGTCCGGCAGCAGGGCAACCTTTAGCACATCCGGATCGGCATCGGCCGCTAGGGCGGACAAACTTGAAACAGCGGACAGCAAGCAAGTCAATAAGAGCGCGGATAAGCGTTTCATCGGGACATCTCCAGTGAAGGTTCGAGCATGACAGGTGGTTCAGCCGGAGCATTCGCTGGCTGAGTCGTAGAGCGGCCTGCATAGATGCGCTCAAGCTGCGCATCGGTGAGTTCCGAGGGCGCGGCATCGAAAACGATCTGAGAATCGGCCAGCCCGACGACGCGATCGGCGAAGCGGCGGGCATATTCGAGTTGATGCAGCGAAACGATGGCGGTGATGCCGTCTTCCTTGCAGATGTCGCGCAGCAATCCGAGAACACGGACCGAAGTGGCCGGGTCGAGACTGGCTACCGGCTCATCGGCCAGAATGATCGCCGGCTGTTGCGCTAGCGCACGCGCGATGCCTACCCGCTGCTGCTGGCCACCGGACAGTTTGTCCACCCGGCTTAGCGCCTTGTCTGCCAGACCGACCCGAGCGAGGCAACTGAGCGCAATCTCCTGATCGGCACGCGGCAGAGGAAACAGCGAGCGGAGCGTGTTGTGAAAGGCCAGCCGACCGGTAAGCACATTAGCCAGTGCGCTTTGACGTTCGATTAGCTGGTGGTGCTGAAAGATCATGGCGGTACGCCGACGATGCTGACGCAAGGCCGAGCCGCTGCCGAGTTCACCGAGTTCGCTGGTGACACTGCCGCCAGTGGGCGTGACGAGTCGATTGAGACTACGGAGCAAGGTCGACTTGCCTGCGCCCGAGAGACCAAGCAGCACGGTGAACTCACCACGCCGAAATGCAATCGAGGTATCGCGTAGGGCTGTCACGCCGCCTGGATAGACGACGCTCAACCGGTCGACCCGCAGCACGGCGTCCTGTATCGGATGGGGCGTCATTTGATCACCTTTCGCAATATTGCTGGCCGCACAATTGCGGTTCGCGATGCAAAGGGTAGAAATTCCTTGTTACCGCACTGCTTCTAAAGGATGACATTTCGATGAATACTTCGAATCTGCCGTAGCGGGGCGGCAAGCGAAGCCGTGGAAGAACGGGCGCAACGTAGCGTCTTTCTTCACGCGGGATACAGGAGGCTTTGATTGATACTGCTGCGGATTCGCTACAGTAACGTTGGGCCAGAACGTAATGCCATCCAAGCAAGAGAGCGCACACTAGCGGACTATAGGAGACATTCTATTCTTGCCCGTCGATTGACCTAGGCCGTTATGTGGCTGGTCGAAACCTTCAGGTGCCGCCCAACTAGACGTCTGTTGTCGCGCCCAGCTTAATGCTAGGGAAACTCTGAAGAAGACTTCCAGATTTTGGCAAAATACCCGGATTCCACCCACCGAGTTTCCCGATGAAGCAGATGACCTTCGCCGACGCCGAGTACGCCGGTAAGCGCAAACAAACCCGCAAAGAGTTGTTCCTGATCGAGATGGATCGGGTGGTGCCGTGGAAGGGTTTGATTGCCTTGATCGAGCCGCATTATCCCAAGGGTGAAGGCGGTCGTCCGGCCTATCCGCTGATGGCGATGCTGCGCGTGCACCTGATGCAAAACTGGTTCGGTTACAGCGATCCAGCGATGGAAGAGGCGCTGTACGAGACCACCATCCTGCGCCAGTTCGCGGGGCTGAGCTTGGAGCGTATCCCCGATGAAACCACCATCCTCAACTTCCGTCGTTTGCTGGAGAAGCACGAACTAGCCGCCGGCATCTTGGCTGTCATCAATGGCTATCTGGGCGACCGAGGGCTGTCGCTGCGCCAAGGCACGATCGTCGATGCCACGCTGATCAATGCGCCGAGTTCGACCAAGAACAAGGACGGTAAGCGCGACCCGGAAATGCATCAGACCAAGAAGGGTAACCAGTACTGTGTGTCACGAACACAGGTCAGATGACCTGTGCTGCTGTGCCGAAGATGGAAGTAGGCCTTCCGAAGTCGGCTTGCAGGAGCGGACTTCAAACCACCCGGTGCTGCTGCATCCAAAAGGTGTGGTGGTGAGCGACCGAGGAAAAGTCATCCCTGAGGATGGCAGGTGAGTATGGAGAAGATGAGCGAAAGCAAACCGTCCGATGACGCATCGTTATGCCCAAGGTGCTGCCGAAACTGAGGTGGAGTACTGGCTTCAGGACAAGTCGGGGCGTTACCTGCTTACGGACCCGATGGCAGCCGGTGTATAGGCGGCATGATCTTCATACAGGCTTTGGTACGGAACGTGAGAACCTTGTTCCAGATGCGAAGGAAAATGACAAATGGCCAACACCATGAGGAAGAATACCGATGCTGGAACGAGGGGCGGAGCCTCCCGTAGTAGCGATGAAGCCTCTGTAATGGAGGTGGAGCGAAGGGGCGGCGTTATCCGGCCGACGAGCGTTGCCAACCTCCGGGGATGAGTGGCGTGAGCTCGGCGAAACCTTATGACATAGCGAAACGCACGGTATGGGACGCCTACCAGCAGGTCAGGGCCAACCGCGGTGCTGCCGGCATCGACGATGAAACCATCGCCGATTTCGAGCGGGATCTGTCTAAGAATCTCTACAAGCTGTGGAATCGGATGTCGTCGGGGTCGTACTTCCCGCCTCCGGTCAAGCAAGTAGAAATTCCCAAGGCATCGGGAGGCACGCGCAAGCTGGGAGTGCCCACGGTTGGTGATCGTGTCGCGCAAACCGTGGTCAAGCTTCTCATCGAGCCGGAGCTGGACTCGATCTTCCACTCGGACTCCTATGGGTACCGGCCGGGACGATCAGCGAAGCAGGCGGTGGCGATCACGCGTGAGCGCTGCTGGCGATACGACTGGGTGGTGGAGTTTGATATCAAGGCAGCCTTCGATCAGATCAATCATGGGTTGCTGATGAAGGCGGTGCGCCTGCACATCAAGGAGGACTGGATACTTCTGTACATCGAGCGGTGGCTGGTTGCGCCGTTCGAAACGGATCACGGTATGCGCGTCCGACGCGAACGCGGCACCCCGCAAGGTGGAGTGATCAGTCCCCTCCTGATGAATCTGTTCATGCACTATGCCTTCGACACCTGGATGCAACGTACCAGCCCCAACTGCCCGTTTGCCCGCTACGCCGATGATGCGGTGGTGCACTGCCGCAGTCGAAAGCAAGCGGAGTACGTGATGCGCTCCATTGCTTCACGGCTGGCTGCCTGTGGCTTGACGATGCACCCCGAGAAATCGAAGGTCGTGTACTGCAAGGACAGTAACCGTCGCGCAGGTTATCCGCATGTGAGCTTTACCTTCCTCGGCTTCACCTTTAGGCCGAGGAAGGCGCTCAGCAAACAAGACCAGCTCTTCACGAGCTTCCTTCCGGGAGCGAGTGCGGATGCCTTAAAGCGGATGCGGCAAGCGGTACGCAGGTGGCGACTCAATCGCCAAACCCACGTGACGCTGGTCGACGTGGCTCGGCTCTACAATCCAGTGATACAGGGGTGGTCGCAATACTATGGCTCGTTCTATCGGACAGCCATGCTTGGCATCTTCCAGCACATTGACCGCGCGCTTGAACGCTGGGCCCGACGAAAATACAAGGCTCTTCATAGGCGCAAGCGGCGCATTAGCCAATGGCTGGACAAGATGCGGACTGTGGTACCCCGGCTGTTTCATCACTGGCGAGTGACCGGGCAGCAAGGTTGGATAACGGGAGCCGTATGACGCGAGAGTGTCACGTACGGTTCTGCGAGCGGCTGCGGGGGCAGTTCCCGCGGCCGACTCACCACTTCGGCATGAAGGCGCACATCGGTGTCGATGATGAGTCGGGCTTGGTGCACAGCGTGGTGGGCACGGCGGCCAACGTGGCCGATGTCACCCAGGTCGATAAGCTGCTGCACGGCGATGAGAACATGGTCGGTGCCGACGCGGGTTACACCGGCGTCGAGAAACGCCCTGAACATGAAGGCCGGGGGGTCATCTGGCAGATCGCCGCCCGCCGTAGTACTTACAAGAAGCTTGATAAGCGCAGTGCTTTGTACAAAGCCAAGCGCAAGATTGAGAAGGCCAAGGCTCAGGTACGAGCCAAGGTCGAGCATCCGTTCCGGGTGATCAAGCGCCAGTTCGGTTATGTGAAGGTGCGCTTCCGTGGTCTGGCGAAGAACACGGCGCAACTGATGACGCTGTTCGCGCTGTCGAACCTGTGGATGGCGCGCCGACATTTACTGGCGAATGCAGGAGAGGTGCGCCTGTAATGTGGAAAATGGCTGCCGCGAGGTGCTCGCGGCGGCTAAAAACACAGAAATAAGCGGGTGATCTGAGCGTTTTTGATCGATTTGCCGCTTTTAAAATCGGCAGGGGCTGAAGTCAGCCAGAAATACACAACTACTTCAGACCATCCTTAGAGATGAATCCAGTTTCAACCAGGATTGACGGTACGTCTGGCGACTTAAGTACGGCAAAGCCCGCCTGCTCCACACGCTTCTGGTGCAAAGTGGTGATGCCCGCCAAACTTCTCAGTACGGAGTGGCCCAGTTCCAGGCTCGTTGCGACTGTAGCGCTCATCGACATGTCGAGAATCACTCCTGCCAGCATGGGGTCCTTATCTTTGAGTGCGAGGCTTTTGGTCGTACCGAGTAACTCGGCGCCGTTCTCCTTCTGCGCGAGCCAGCGCGCAGTAGTGGACGTGGCTCCACCTTCCGATAGCGCATAGATCGACGCTCCGGAGGCCGTGCGCCGAGGCGCGGCGTCCGCGTGTATGGAAATGAAGATATCGGCATTGTGTTGGCGAGCAATCTCCACCCGCTTGCGTAACGGTACGTAAACATCGCTGTCGCGTACGAGTCGCACGGTAAACCCCTTTTCCCGCTCGATCCGTTTGGCCAACTGCCGAGCAATTGACAGCACCACATCTTTTTCCCGCTCGCCATTGGCCCCGACTGCTCCAGGGTCTTTACCGCCATGCCCTGGGTCTACCACGACGATGATGTCGCGCTTTGGATGAGCCGAATCATTAAGCACAACCTGCGGTGCAGCCGGCTGTATTGCCGGGGATGCCGAGTTGGAAATATCCAGCACTAAGCGATGCCCCTGTGCCTGTTCAGGTGCCAGCATGAAGGTATTCAACTGCACGGGACCTATCAGGTCCAGGACAATCCGCGTTCCTGTACCTTGAGGCCCTGAACGTATAGCGCGGATTGGCATGTTACCCAGTTGCAGTTTGCTCAAATCAAAGGCAAGGCTGGTTCCCATCAGATCGAGAATCAACCGATCCGGCGCCGTCAGGGAGAAGGTCTTGTACTGTGCTGGACCACTTAGGTCTAGCACCAGCCGAAGCTTGTCGTCGGTGTTCCATAGCCGAACATTTAGGACTTGTGCGGCTTGTAAGCCCAAAGGTAAAGCAAAGGCAAAACCGGCCAAAAATAGATTGAGTAATGAACGTCTGTGCATCTCGTTTACCGTTTTTGGGGAGAGTCCTTTCTCTGCCATTCAGATTAAGAACCGTAGAGCTTGCAGAGCGGCAAGGTGTCCCGGATAAAACCAGTAGCCCCATTGCCGCACCGGCCAGACGTTGAAGGTGAACTTCTGATGCAGCAGCCAGAGTCCGATCAGCGGAGCGGCAAATGCAGTGCTCAAGGCCAGCAATGAGTGAATTTCAAGATCCATAGCCCTGGTCACGATGCTACTGCGGGTGTTGCTCAACAGGCATAGAACTGCTGGCAGCAACCAAAGAGCACCGGGCCTCTTGATCGCTAACAAGACAGCCGCAGGAACGAGCGCGCCGTATAGCCCGTACATCAACGGGTCATCCAGCACGTAGGCAATCGCGGCAGCCATCAAGGCCATAGCGCTGCTCAACAAGGTGCGATGTTGCCATCCCCAGGCAATCACCAGCCCCAATGCCAGGGTAACCAACACGTTGAATGATCCCGAGGTGCTGATATAGCGATAAGGCACTTCTGAAATGGCGGCGAACACCAGCATCAAGGCGAGGTAGCGTCCATTCGCGGCAGTCAGTAATTCGCCCGGTTTGGAGCGCGCCACGTTGGCAGCAATGGCGACACAGAACAGCGGAAAGGAAAGCCGCCCCAGAATGAACAGATTGCTCATCTCCGGCCACACCAACCGCAAGTGATCGATGACCATGGTCAGCATCGCCAGCCACTTGATCAGATCCAGGCTACTGCTTCGGCTCTTGAGTGAGGAATGCTGGGTTGTATGAGCAGTCGTCATGTCCACCCCAGTGTGACGGCGGTCAGCAAGAGATAACGCACGCCCTTGGCCATGGTGACGATCAGCAGGAAACTCCAGAATGGCTCGCGCATGACTCCGGCGACGACCGTCAGCGGATCGCCAATGATGGGCACCCAGCTCAGCAGCAACGACCAGCGCCCGTAGCGCAGGTAAGACTGCTGGGCCTTTTCGAGCTTGCTCTCGCTCACCGGGAACCATCGCTTGTAGCGAAATCGCTCGATAGAGCGACCCAGAATCCAGTTCAGCGCAGAGCCAAGAACGTTGCCGAAGGTGGCGACCGCCAATAGCGCAGAAGCAACGTATTGGTTGGAGAGCAACATCCCGACCAACACAGCTTCAGACTGCATGGGCAATAACGTGGCGGCACCGAATGCCGCCAGAAATAGACCAAAATAGCTGGCGAGTTCGAACACTTAAACGACGCCTTGGGCGCTCAAGCCGATCCAACCATGGAAGCCTACGTACAGACCAACACCGATTATCAACACGCTGGACAGGTACGGTGCACGACGAGCCACGGTGCCCAGCCACGGCCAGCGGTTGGAAGCCTGTTTAGCACCAATAGCCGCAGCAGCTCCCACCGCCACCAAGGTGATCGCCAAGCCGATGCTGAAGCACAGGACGAGTATGCCTCCCAGCGCGACTTCTTTAACCTGAAGACACAGCAACAGAACGGTGATGGCAGCCGGACAAGGAATCAAACCACCCGTCAAACCGAACATGACGATCTGGCCCGTGGTCACCTCACGATTCGTGAAGCGCTTACGGATATCGTTGGCATGTGCGCGTTCATGCGCATCCTGATAGCCATCAATTGACAACTCCAGACCTTCCAGTTCGGAATGCGCGTGCCCGTGATCATGCTCCTGGAACGCCAGATCGTAATCATGGGAGTGGCCCGCATGCCCAAGACTCAAGCGCGCACTGAACTCATGAGGCTCCGGGATATCGACTGCCGACTCCAGAAAGCCTTCGCGCTCGACGAAAGAGAACGATTGAGTGCTGCCGTCCGGACGAGTCGTCATTAGGCGAACATCCGATGTAGCCCAAGCGTGTCCGGTCAATGTTTTCAGGCGCCAATGCGGTGGCATACCTACTTCAAAAATCGACAGTTCGATGCGCCCGTGGCCGGTATCGATTCGATGGGTTTCATCATGATGGCCATGGTCATGCTCACCGTGGTGGTGGTCATCACCTTGCTCGAACTTGAACATCTGCTCACCGCGCCAGGTACGCCACAGCATCCAAAGAGCAACTACGATGATCAGTGCAGAGGACGCAAGCTGGAAGTACGGCTCAGTGGTTTGAGCGTCCAGACCTTTGCCCAGGTACATGCCGCCGATGGCGACCAACCACACCACGGCGGTGTGCGACAGCGTCGCGGCCAGACCCAACAAAACGGCCTGTTTAACCGAACCACGAATGGCCACGATGAAAGCGGCCATCATGGTTTTTGAATGGCCCGGTTCCAGGCCATGCAAGGCACCGAGCAAGATAGCGCTCGGGAAATACAGCCAGGCGTGTGTACCGCCCTGTTGCAGCAGTTCAGCAAAGTTGGGCATGTCAGACCTAGAGGTACTTGGTGATTTGTTTGAAGGCTTCCAACGGTGCGCGCTCGCCATTGTTCAAGGCTGAGACTGTGTCCTCCAGACAGTGATCAATGTGATCCTGGATGAGCGTGCGCTTCGCTTGACATACGGCTTTTTCGACCGCATGCAGCTGCTGAGCGATGTCCACGCACTGACGCCCCTCTTCAATCATGGTGATGATGCCGCGTAAATGGCCGTCCGCCCGTTTGAGACGCTTGATGATCGCCTCGTGACTTTGGTGAGTGTGGGGATGGCTGTGTTCGTTTTCACTCATGACTTGAGCCTCGGGCCTTAATGAATTACGCTGGCATCCTATCCCCCCTTAGGGGATGCGGTCAAACGCATCAAAGCCCTGAAAAACGAGTTGAAGCCCGATCACGATGTTCAGCAGAACACTGACAACAACGGTGGTATTCGCGCTTGTCCTCGCCATGTTTGTGGCCTGGGCCGGGCATACCTATACGTTGTCAGTGACGTCGAAACAGCCTGCTTGGGAGGTTGCGCAAGACGCCCATCACTCTCATGAAGAGCTGACTGAGATGTCGTGTGCGAGCTGCTCGGATCACTATCACTCCCCGCTGACCCCTGACCATCAGCACGAAACACCGCAGCTCACTTCACTGTTGATTTTGGCCGAACAACCCAAGCTATCGGTGCGGGTTGATGCCCCGCAATATGCAGTTCCCCCTCCGCCGATATTCTTGATCAAGCGTCCACCCCGTCCTTCGTTCGCATCCTGACCATGGCCGCGCAGCGGCCTTTGATCCCTCCAACGTAGGATTTATCCATGCATTCGCACTCGATGAGCGGCGTGGGCGCATTCACTGCGCCATCGCACCGCCCGCTACTGCTGTTGTTTTTACTTGTCGCTGCACTTTTCCTCGGGATGCCCGAGGCGATGGCTCACGCCGTCGCGGAAGGTGACAAGGGCTTTATCCAGGAAAGTTCCGGCGTCATGTTGCTGCCCTTCATCTACATGGGCGCCAAGCACATGATGACGGGCTACGATCACCTGCTGTTTCTGTTCGGGGTGATCTTCTTCCTTTACCGCCTGAAGGATGTGGGGCTCTACGTCACACTGTTCGCGGTAGGCCACTCGGTGACGTTGCTGCTGGGCGTGCTGACCGAGATCAGCATCAGCTCGTACATCATCGACGCCATCATCGGTTTTTCGGTGGTGTACAAGGCACTCGATAACTTGGGCGCGTTCCAGCGCTGGTTCGGTTTCCAACCCAATACCAAAGTGGCCACGCTGATTTTCGGCCTGCTCCATGGTTTCGGCCTGGCCACCAAAATCCAGGAGTACGAGATCTCGCCCGACGGGCTGATCCCCAACTTGCTTGCGTTCAACGTCGGCGTCGAGATCGGCCAGTTGCTGGCCCTTAGTGCGATTCTCATTCTGATGGGGTATTGGCGGCGCACCGCCAGTTTCTGGCGCCACGCCTATACCGCCAACGTCGCCATGATGAGTGCCGGTTTCCTGCTGATGGGTTACCAGATCACCGGCCTGTTTATCTCCGCCTAAGGAATTCTGACCATGTTCAATACTCCGCTTCCAACTGTTAATGAATTGCCCAGCACTCGCAAACTGGTTCGTTCGACTGTCATTGCACTGCTGACTGCTATTGGCCTGCTGATGACCGTTGTCATGCCTTCGGAATACGCCGTTGATCCTACGGGTGTGGGCCGCGCACTGGGTCTGACCCAAATGGGCGAATTGAAGATCATCCTTGCCCAAGAGGCGTTGGCGGATACAGCGCCGCCGCAAGCATTAGCTCCTAGTTCAGCTCCAGCTCCAGCTCCGCAGATTGCGCAAATCCAACCTGCTGCAATACCTGTGGCCCAATCAGCGTCGGCACCGACCCCAGCCATGAAGACGAATCAAATGACCGTCACGCTCAAACCAGGTGAAGGGACAGAGATCAAACTGGAAGTGCTGAAGAACAAGACTGTGAGTTATGAATGGACAGCGGCTGGTGGGCTTGTGAACTACGACACCCATGGCGAGCCCTACAACGGTGAAAAGGGTTACTTCCACAGCTACAACAAGGGCAAGCAGGTCAAAAGTAATAAAGGCGAATTCACCGCCATTTTTGACGGCACCCATGGTTGGTTTTGGCGTAATCGCAGCAATAACGACGTGACCATTTCGTTGAAGACGAGTGGTGATTACCTGAACGTCAAACAGTAATCCGACACAGAGACGGCTGTCCTACTGCCGAAAACGCGGACTTCAGCCTGACCACAGACCATTTATTTCATCCACTTTTGAAGAGTATTCCCATGAAATCCCCAACCACTCTGATTCGTTCTGTGCTGCTGTTCTGCTTCCTGGGCTTGATGACGGCATGCGGCGGTGGTGAGAAAGGCACAACCTCCGAGAGCGCTGAGCACGGACATTCGCACGAGTAACACTCTAAAAAAACAAGGCCGCGATTGCGGCCTCGTTTTTCTGCATGACGAAAAGTTCTAGCCTATATCCCGCAAACAAATGACTGCTTTGGGTCGTCCTCTGCCGGTCATGGCCACGAAGCCTGCAGGTCAAATCCGAAGCAAATTACTGGTCAAATCGAATGCAAATGGCTGGGCAAGTCTGTGCAATTACCTAACGGATAGGCTCTCGACAGAACTGGTATAGCATCCCTTGATTCTTCTATGCCATCATCGATGCTTGTAAAATCGGAGGCTAAGGACATGGCAAACGATTTACCACCAGATTACATAGAGTTCGCGAAACAGCTGGGGTTCTCGTCACCAGAGCAGTGGGACGTGACCAGGGGAAATCTGAAAGATGGCTGGAAACGAATTCATCGTCGCATTGTGACAGGGCGGTCTCTTCGGGGGACGATTCTGGACTTTGTAGCTAGAATGAATTCGTCTGACGATCACTTTAGGCGCAAGTCCGGTGAGGTCGGGGTAACTAGGGTAACTCCAGTATCCGCGCAGGTTCAGCTTTTTGAGGATCTATACCCACAATTTGCGCCTTATGTTCCCCCTCAGACGTCGGTAGGATCTGAACACCGGATCAAAAAACCGAAAGCTCCCAAAGTCCGAAAGCCGAAAGTTAAGACGCCAATGTTTGTACAAATTGGATTTGGCTTAGTAAAGCACCTTCCGGCCACGGAAAATCGAGAGGGACAGCGTGATTCTCGACGAACACACTACACCAATCGAAAAAGCCTCAAAGAGCATAATTTACGTGCCAGGTTGGTCGCTAAGCGGATCACATGGGGATAGCGATTAATCCTGATATTTCTAAGATCTCAGTTGTTGCGCTAGATTTGTCAATTCGTATACTGCTCAATCATTTTATAAAGGTCATCTCATGTCCCGTCTTGCTGAGTTCCGTCAACTCGAAAAACACTTGGCCGAACAACTCGCTGCCCTTGAAGCCATGAAAGGCGACGAAGGCCTGAAAAAAGAAGTTGAATTCGAAACTAAGCTGCGGGCTTTGCTTGCCGAGTACGGTTATAGCCTCCGCAACGTCATCGCTCTCCTCGATCCCCAGGCAGCAAGCCGTGCTTCTACTACCGCTGCCCCGAAAAGTGTCCGCAAAGCACGTGACGTCAAGATCTACCAAAACCCAAATTCGGGCGAGTTGATCGAGACCAAGGGCGGGAACCATCGCCAGCTCAAGGAATGGAAAACTGAATTCGGCGCGGACATTGTTGAGTCCTGGCGCACTCAGTAAGATCGGTTTGAGTACAAATGAGGGCCCGGTGGGGCCCTTTTTCGTAGCCACATGCGGGGTAATCATGGATCGACATCTCTACAGGTTCAGGACAGCGGATCGTCTGCTCGGAAAAGACGCCACCGAGACCAAGGAGGCTGTGCCCGGTGAGCTTGAGAAGCTTGAGATTTACTTCGCACCGCCTGAGCAATTGAACGATCCTCTAGAGGGGTACAAGGAAATCTACTGGGCGGGTGATGAAATCGTCTGGGCGAATTTCTTTAGGCATTACCTATTGATACTAGCGCTTCGAAGCTGGGAGATTGATGACGCGGTAATGAGCGGCGTGCCACTTCCTAATGAGCTCCCAATTGGCCAGTATCCTGCTAATCTCCGGGGTGTGTACCTCTTTGCTTTCCAGGAAATGGATTACCTGCTCCAAAGTAGTGAGATATTTCAGGGGTACATCAAGGCACTCTCTAAAGCCGAGAGAAAACACTACAAGCCACAGTTGTTGCTCTACCTCAGTTCTCTGCATACGCGCTTCTTAACAATCGTACTTTCAGTAAGTTACAAGTACGAGTTAACCGGTGCACATCATCCTGAGAATCCTGGAGACCCACTAGGGGACAGTGACTTTCATCTGAAGATAATATCAAATATCGAAGCAGATGATGGCCAGCATCGTGATTTTGAGTCATACATGTTGCCGCTGACCGAAAACTGACCCAGTAAAGGCTGTTCTGCCGACTGAAAACTGACCCAGGTGTTCAACTGCTTCTGCTCATTTTCCGAGCAGGAGAACACAGGGTGATCAGCATGGAAATGTTGGGAAAAATCCGGCGGATGTACTTCCGCGACAAGCTCTCGCTGCACCAGATAGCCAAGCGTACCGGGCTGTCGAGAAACACCATCCGAAAATGGGTCAGAGCGCCCGAAGCCACTCAGCCGGCGTACCAGCGGTGCGCGACCTTCAACAAACTCAGCCCATTCCACGACACGCTGGAACAGGCGCTGAAAGCCGATTCGTTCCGGGCAAAGCACAACCGCAGAAGCGCTAAAGCACTTTTCGAGCAGATCAAGGCCGAGGGTTATGACGGCGGCTATAGCCAGCTCACGGCGTTTGTACGCTCGTGGCGAGGTGAGCAAGGCAAGTCTTTACGCGCTTTTGTACCGCTGACGTTTGCGCTCGGTGAGGCCTTTCAATTCGACTGGAGCGAAGAAGGTCTGCTGATCGGCGGCCTGTTCCGGCGTATCCAGGTCTCTCATATGAAGCTGTGCGCCAGTCGCGCATTTTGGTTGGTTGCGTATCCCAGCCAAGGCCACGAGATGTTGTTCGATGCCCATACCCGCTCATTTGGCGCGTTAGGTGGGGTGCCGCGTCGTGGCATCTACGACAACATGAAGACCGCTGTCGACAAGGTCAACAAGGGTAAAGGCCGCACGGTCAATGCCCGGTTTGCCGTGATGTGCGCGCATTACCTGTTCGATCCGGACTTTTGCAACGTGGCCTCCGGCTGGGAAAAAGGTATTGTCGAAAAGAACGTCCAAGACAGCCGACGGCGCATCTGGCTGGATGCTCAAAACTGCATGTTCCACACCTTCGAGGAACTGAATGCCTGGCTCGGCCAACGCTGTCGTGCGCTGTGGAGCGAGCTGCTGCATCCGCAGTACAACGGACTTACTGTGGCGGAAGTTTTGGAGCTGGAACGGGTCGAAATGATGCCGATGCCGACGGCCTTTGATGGCTACGTCGAGCGCACCGTTCGGGTCTCCAGCACCTGCCTGATCAGCGTGGCGCGAAATCGCTATTCGGTGCCTTGTGAGCGAGTCGGCCAGTGGGTCAGCAGCCGTCTTTACCCATCCCGGATCGTGGTCATCGCCGATGACGCAATGATTGCCAGCCACGAGCGCCTCTTTGATCGAGATCAGGTCAGTTTTGACTGGCAGCATTACATCCCACTCATCGAACGCAAGCCGGGTGCACTGCGCAATGGCGCACCGTTTGCCGATCTGCCCAATCCGTTGCAGCTTCTCAAACGGGGCCTGAGACGTCACAGCAATGGTGATCGAATCATGACGCAGGTGCTCGCTGCCGTGCCCATCGCCGGTCTCGACCCGGTGCTGGTAGCGGTAGAACTGGTGCTTGAGTCGGGAAGTCTGAGCGCCGATCACATCTTAAATGTTCTCGCCCGACTCACCGCTACTGCACCACCGCCTTCCGTAGAAACCAGCCTGCAACTCAAGGTGGCTCCCGTTGCCAACACGGCCCGATATGACCAACTCCGTACAACAGATGAGGAGAGCCGTAATGCGTGACTTGATGGCAGAACTTAAAGAACTGCGTCTGCATGGCATGGCGCAGGCTTGGGAAGAACTGGCGGCCCAGGGAGAAGCTTCGACGGCATCCTCGAAGTGGCTGCTTGAGCATCTGCTCCAACAGGAGCAGGCAGATCGCGCCGTGCGCTCGGTGAATCATCAGATGAACATGGCAAAGCTCCCCATGCACCGTGATTTAGCTGGCTTTGACTTTAGCGCTTCCAGCGCTGATGCCCGTCTAATCAAGGAATTATCCAGCCTTGAGTTTACGGAGACTGCGCAAAATGTCGTGTTCATCGGTGGGCCTGGAACCGGAAAAACACACCTGGCCAGTGCCTTGGCCGTGTCCGGAATCACTACTCATAACAAACGAGTACGGTTCTTCTCCACGGTCGATCTCGTCAACCTGCTGGAGCGTGAAAAGTACGATGGTAAGGCAGGCCGAATCGCCCAGGGACTGCTTCGGACAGACCTGGTGATACTCGATGAGCTTGGGTATTTGCCCTTCAGTCAGAGTGGTGGCGCGCTGTTATTTCACCTGCTTTCAAAACTGTACGAGCACACCAGCGTGGTCATCACCACCAACCTCAGCTTCTCGGAATGGTCGAGTGTGTTTGGCGACGCCAAGATGACCACAGCGTTGCTGGATCGGCTGACACACCACTGCCATATCGTCGAAACGGGCAACGAGTCCTACCGCCTGCAACACAGCACCTTGGCCGCTCAGACAAAGATCAAATCGCGTGAACGAAAGCGCAAGGACGAAGATGGTATTGAGGACGATGAGCCGTTTTGATCTGCACCGTAAACACCCTTCCGCATGCCTGCATGCGGTGGGGCCAGATGCGTCTTCAACTAGGACACTACTGCTAAGCTTATCCACAATTGCTGGGACAAAAATCAGCAATCCGCCCTGGGTCAATTTTCAATCGGCAGGGTGGGTCAGTTTTCAATCAGCGCCAACATTTGTGTTGGCGTTGGCTCGTTAGGCAGTGCGGTGGCAATACAATTGGCACGATCCGGTGTCGGCCACCTTACCCTCATCGATCCTGACACTTTGGTGTCAGCCAATCTGGGGAGGCACGTTCTGGGAGCGGATAGCCTAGGTAGACTGAAAGCCTCCGCGTTGAGGGACAAGATTCTGTTAGATCTTCCGACGACAGAATGCACCGCTTATGCGACTTTTGCCGAAGTGGTGATGAGCAGCAAACCAGAAGTGTTTGATAACGCAGATCTGGTGGTGATCACGACAGCAGACTGGCAGTCGGAGGTCACTGTATGGCGAGCCAAATCAAGCGGCGCTCCTTGGGGGCTTTTACAAGCCTGGAGCGAACCGTATACCCAGGTAGGCCATGCGCTATTCGCACCAGCCGGCACCTTTGATGGCCGTCAGTTGTTCACGGACGTCGGCGATTTTCTGCATAGATTTACAGAGTGGCCGGGAGGCGGTGTTGTTCCACTGCCCGCGTGTGGCGAGAGCTTTATCCCAGGCGGCTCGCTGGGAATGACCAATATCGCCTCTATGGTGTCGCACACGGCCTTACGCGCATTGACCGGCAACATCGCCACTGCATCTTGGGTCAGCAGTATCTACAGGCCTGAAGATGTTCTGAGCCTAGGAGGCCAATACCATGGTCCCAAACTGCCAGAGGGAGCGCAGCAAATCTTACTCGAGCGCGGATGGCCGGAAGATAAGGACGAAACGGTATGACGGATATCGCATGGCGCTGGCGATGGCCGGAGGTGAATTCCGAGCTATTGGTGTCCCAAGCTGTCGCGGACATCTTGGATAGTCATCGGCAGGGCCTTTTTGGCGTGGAGCGAGGGGGACAGTTATTTGTCAACCCGGTTGATCCGAAAGGGTTGCTGCTGGCCTTGGCCACGTTGCCTCATCGCGCCGATCGGTCAGGCTGGTCTTGGCTAGAGTTGGATGCGGAGCGGTGCCGTCAGGAAATCCAGGCTGCCAACGAACAAGGGTTACGTCTGGTGGGCTATTGGCATACGCATCCCCAATCCGTTCCGGTGATCTCTCCGGCAGACATCGGAAGTTTCTCCAAATTTGCTGCACGTTACACGCAGGATCTGCCGCACCCAATAGCCGTTATTGTCGGCAAGTCCGAAAAACCAGAAGGTATCAAGGCGTGGTCGTTCAGGGACGGCAGATATGTTGAGGCAACCTGTATCAGATGAGCTTCGAGTCAGTGCGGTGGAAGGTAGGTCAGCGTTTACCTTTACCCGCTAGCATTAGTGCGAAGAGCTCTGCCTGAAAGCGGGCATCATCCAATGCGTTATGGTTCGGTTCGCTGAGTGGCTTCAGCGCAGCGGTCATTTTGGATGATTTTGTTTCCTGCCAGCTGCAACCTACAGCGCCCATAAAGTAGGCCTTCATGTCGATAGCGGTAAAACCAAAGGGGTTGGTTTCCAGGTATTTGTGGAAGTAGTAATTGACGAATGACCAGTCAAACGGTGCATTGAGTCCTACGAAAATGACCTTTTGCCCCGGTTGGCAGGACGATTTCAGCCATTGATCAAATGTCAGCATCGCCTGTTGCGGAGCGAGGCCCTCGCGCTCCAGCTTCTCCAGACTCAGCCCCGATACTGCCAGTGCTTCCGGGTCGTGTTTTGGACTGTCAGGTCGTAGTTCAAGATAGATGGACGTTACAGGTTGGGCTACAAGACAGGCTCCAATGGAAAGCAGACTGTATTCGCCTGGTATAGGCCCAGAAGTCTCGACGTCGACGGAAACATAAAGCTCATCAGGGTGCATGTCATATCCTTTCGTGTAGTTACCTGATCACGCTCAGGCTCTTAGCCATGTGAAGGTGGAAAGGCAGGTATAGCCATTGCCCCATTTTTTGCTGTTTCACTCGCTATCCGGCGTTCGAGCAGCGGCAGTGCCTGTCTACCAGCGGATTGCGCGTTCCTTTGGTCAGCTCTGGGCCCAAGCATAATGATGTGTGTCATTCTCTGATGGCGGATGAGGGCCGGACGATCATGAGTGAAACTGAGCGCTGGATAGTAAAATGCCAGAAAACTGAGGACGGTACTGGCGACATCATCATTGATCTGCCTCAAGAGTTGCTTGACCAAATGAGGTTAGGTGTTGGGGACGACCTGGAGCTAACGGTAGTGAATGGCACATTAGTCCTGACGCCCGTGTGCAACGCAACATCAGTGCGGCCCATGTTTGCTGGCGTCCTGCGTCAGGATGTCTATCATGCTTACCGCATGCGTCTGGAGACGCTTCTTCATATCTCTGTCAATGCTTCGGATCTGGACATTCACGACATGATAGTAGCTGGCTTCTCGGTCAGCCTGATCAAAATGCTTTGTGATGATGGAACCCTCAGCGACGAAGAACGCGACAGAATCATTCAACCCAAAACGCTCAAAACAAAACTGTCAGCCAATCAGCTTTTAACGTTGCATGAGAGCGATCGCCTGTTCCGGTTTGCACATATTACCGCCATGGCCGAGGTGATCTTCGGTGACAAAGGGAAGGCCAAACAATGGCTTTCCAAACCCAAAGCCCGTTTTTTGGGAGAAAGCCCATCGGCGATGGTCACTACAACCTTTGGCACACATCTAGTCGAAGAAATGCTGATTCAAGTGTCTGAGGGCATGTCATTTTGATTCAGCCGCAGCCAAACGGCTTCTACCGCTCCTTGAGTAACATGGATTTCATGCGCCTATACCGGCGTCGCCTTGCCGAATACGACATGCACGGGCATCCATGAAGCACTAGGTTTCACCCACATCGGCACCTACCGCTAGGTAGGGTTCACGCACGGCAATGGCATAGCTGGGTACTGGCGAAAACCCACTTTATCCGGTGACAGCTAGATAGAAATCATCCCGTTCAGTGGGATGAGGGGAGAAGACGGACCAGCTGTGAAATGGCCCAGTCTTCGGCATCGGAACCTCGTGTGTCGATGGGAGCTAAGCTGATTGATGCTTCTCGTTCGAATCGTTTTTTTGATCGGCCGGAGGTACAGATGAATCTGGCAGATTTTGTCTCAGTGCTTTCTGCGGGTGAGAAAATAGATGGGTGCCAACTCACCACCTCAGATGCTGTGGCCCTCGCCAGTCTGCATTTTCCTTCCCATGCCTATTGTCTTGTTGCTGATTGGGCAATATTGGATCTCGACATTCCAACACGTCAGCGAAAAGCCATTACGGATAGACAGCTAATTCCTGCTCTCGTTTACGCTTTGACCGTTATCCAAGACAGTAAAGGCCGCTTCCCGCCTGGTGATTGGGTCCGAACAACGCTGGGTGTTTCCTTCACCCATGACTGCTTATTTCGAACAAAAAACACAGTTTATGTGCTGATGGGGACTGGTCGAAGGTTGCACACGGATTTAGACATCGCACTGAGCCTGTGCTGAAAAAAGACTATTTCCGCACAGGTGAGTGACCGGTCGCGCTCACATAATATTTCGGCCTGAATGAACGCTCTCGCTGTTGTGTCAATCTATGTTGTTACCAATCGAGCCCCGTATTTGAAGTGCGACCCGTCTGTGTCAGTCTATGTTGCTGTCGTGTGGATCCCGGATCATCCTACAGGCCCCGATTTACGAGAGGGGCTGTGTCAAACTATGTTGTTGGTAACCAGGGGCTGTGTTTAACAGCCCCTTTTTTCGTTTTGGATTCGCTTAATTCAAGGATGCGTACTGATGCAAAGCTCTTCTGCGACTGTCCAGGCACGTTTGCACGATCGTCGGTTCGTGGTCGCGAATAACGCCCAAGGGTTGTCCGGTACCGGCACCGTGTTTCATTACAAAGTCGAAGACGGGGTGATTTCGAGCACTTACCAGGGTGGCCGAATTCGCCTGGGAACGCAGGTCGGGCGGGTGACCGGCCCAGATGCTATCGAGCTGCTTTATCAGTGCGTCACCCTGGATGGGGAGCTGCTTGCAGGGTGGTCACGAGGCACGGTAGGTGTTGATCACGCCGGGCGTACTACCCTGAGTTTCGTTTGGGGCTGGCTATCGGGTGCGACAGGAGGCGGAGAGTCTAGCTATGTCGAGATCACTGGCTTGAGGTATTGAAAGCACCACAAAACCTACAGGTAAGCGCATATTCCCTGTGGGAGCGGGCTTGCCCGCGAAGGCGGCGTGTCAGTCGCCTTCGCAGGCAAGCCAGCTCCCACATTTGGATCTCCATGGGTTTGTGAAAGGGGGTGGCTCAGGTCCACCAGTAGCGCACGAGATGAAAGAAGATCGGCGCCGCGAAGCACACCGAATCCAGCCGATCCAGCATCCCGCCGTGCCCTTCGATCATGTGCCCCCAATCCTTCACGCCACGGTCACGCTTGATCGCCGACATCACGATCCCGCCGGCAAACCCCAGCAAGTTGATCAGCAGCGCGATCAGGAACGACTGCCAGGGATTGAACGGTGTGGTCCACCACAGCGCTGCGCCGATCAGCGACGACAACAGGATCCCGCCGACAAAACCTTCCACGGTTTTCGACGGTGACAGGTTAGGCGCGATTTTGTGTTTGCCGAACAGCTTGCCGCACACGTACTGCAGCACGTCCGACAGTTGCACCACGATCACCAGGTAGGCGATCAGCAGTAGGTTACGGCCTTCGTAACCCGGTATGTCCAAGGTCAGCAGCGCTGGGACGAAGGACACGCAGAACACGGCGATCATCAGCCCCCATTGCACTTTCGACGCACGCTCCAGGAAGTGCGTACTGTCGCCGCCTAAGGAGGCGAGGATCGGTAGCAGCAGGAACACGTACACCGGGATGAAGATCGAGAACAGCCCATACCAGTCGGCGTAGATCAGCAGGTATTGCAGCGGCAGGGCCAGGTAAAACGCGGCCACCAGGGCCGGGTAGTCGCTGCGCCGGGTGGGTGTGAGGGTGAGAAATTCGCGCAGGGCGTAGAACGACACCGCGTAGAACAGCAGGATCACCGCGCCGGTGCCGAGCCAGAAGGCGATGCCGATGACCACCACCATTACCCACCAGGCGTTGATGCGGGCGTTGAGGTTGTCGATAACTGCGTTGGGGCTGCCACGGGTGCGCAGCTTGAGGATCAGGCCGATCAGCGAGGCGATGACCAGGATCGCGCCGATGCCGCCAAATAACATCAGGGTTTGGCTATCCATCTCAAGAATGCTCCGGGGCAAGGGCGAGCAGGGCGTCGCGGCTGCGGGCAAGGAAGGCGGCTTTGTCTTCGCCTTCTTCCAGTTGCAGGGGGGCACCGAAGCTGGTGGTGCATAACAAGGGCAGTGGCAACACGCGACCCTTGGGCATGACCCGGTTCAGGTTGGCTATCCACACGGGGACCAGCTCGGCTTGTGGGTAACTCTTTGCCAAGTGATACAAGCCGCTTTTGAACGGCAGCAAGCCATCCTCCAGATTGCGCGTGCCTTCGGGGAAAATGATCAGCGAGTCGCCGCCCTCCAACGCCGCAAGCATGGGCTGCAGAGGGTTATCCACAGGGTCCTTGCGCTCACGGTCGATCAGCACGCCATTAAACACTCGATTGATGATGTAGCGGCGCAGCGCACTCTTGTTCCAGTAATCACTGCCGGCCACCGGGCGTGTGAACTTGCGCAAGTTCTGCGGCAGCGATGCCCATACCAGCACGAAGTCGCCGTGGCTGCTGTGGTTGGCAAAGTAGATACGCTGCACCGGTACCGGCGCGCACCCCAGCCACAGGCTGCGGGCGCCGGTGACGGTGCGGGCCATGGAAGTAATCAGCGTGGCGACCACGGGTTCGAACATGGGAATTCCTTATCCGGCGAAAGGTAGCCAAGGGCTGGCGAGGATGACGCCCAGGGTCAGCAGCGCTTGCGCGCCCAGTAGCCAGGCTTGTTTACGCAACAGTTTGAGGGCGCCACGACGGCGTTCAGTCCAGGGGCGACCGGCTCGTTTGGGCGGTTGCAGGCCAAGGGTCTGCAGGGCCTGGTCGAGGTCTGGCGTGCGGGTGGTGTCGCGAGCGAGCAGGGCGAACAAGTCGGCGTCAAAGGCCACCCGCAGCGCCCAATATTTTTGCAACAGGCCCAGCACAATCATCCACAGGGCCAACAGCAAGCAAATGGTGGAAATACTGGCCAGCAACAACTGGGCGAGGCCGAACAGCACACCGAGCAGCGTCAGCCCTGTGGATAACTGATCCAATGATCGGCCACGGCGCAACAGGCTGGCGACGACCTGAAGTTCCATATCAGCAGGCATTTGGCAAACCCTCCAACGCTTGACGGTGTGCGGGGTGCAGGACCACATCGGCCCGCGCTGTACGAATAATAGTCAGCGCTTGCTCAACCGTGGCGGCGCGCCCCGTATTCAGCAGCCAGGCGGCGACGGCGGTGGCGCTGCGTGAGTAACCGAGGGCACAACACACCAACAGCGGGCCGCTCGCTCGCAGGCGTTCAATGGCGTGGGCGGCTTTCAGGCATTCATTGGGGGTTGGGGCGATCAGGTCCAGCACGGACACGCAGGCATATGCACGGCCTTGTGGATTCATCGGCAGTTCGGCGCATAAGTCGACGATGCTCGCGAATGAACGCTGTTCACCGGTTGTAGGAATGCGCCCAAGCCAGACGTTATCCACAATCAGGTCCGGCTGTGGATGTTTGCGTGTCCACAGCCGCGAATTGATCCAGGCGCCCGCCAGATAAGGCGCATACAACCAGCGGGCGGCAGGCGTCAGGCGGCCATCGTCGCGTTTTTGAAAGCCCGGCGCACCGAGTGCAAGGTAATTGGCCGTAATCAACCCCAAGGAAACCGCTGGCCATAGCAGCCATAGCCACCCGCCACCGAGCACCCAGGCCAGCGCCGTCAGGACCAAGGCACCTAACCCATAGCGCATCCCCAGCCGCCAGCGCTGGGAATCGCGCGTCAATCGCGCGCTCAGTAATGGGCTGGGATGCGCTACAGGCCATAACCACACGCACAGCCATCCCGCGAGGGCACCTGTGGGTAAGTCGATAAAGTGATGTTGATAAGTGGTCAGCACCGAAACGCCGATCAGCGTGAACCAGCCATGCACCACCCAACGCCAGAATCCTTGAGTGTGCCGCTGGTACATCACCCACAGGATCACCAGCAGAGCGATATGCAGCGAAGGTGCCTGGTTGAAGGGTTTGTCAAAACCGGCCAGCACCGCAAACAACCAACCGAATACACCGTCCAGTTCCGGCCGCTCAAATGTGAAGCGCAGTGGCCAGATCAGAAAGCAACTCACGGCAATCACCTGCGCACTCAGCAGGCGCAGCGCATGCTGTTTGAGCTCATGGCGTGTATTGGGCAGCAGCAGGGAGAAGCCGTAAAGCAGGTCGATGGACCAATAGGGCACGATGGTCCAGGCCCAGAACGGCATGTGGCTTTCCCAGCCGAACACCAGCGTGCCGACGTCACTGCGCTGGCTGGTGACCCAGGTGGCAAAGCCATAGGTGCTGAAAAACAGCGGTGCCAACAGCAGCAGCCAAAGCACCGCAGGTTTCAATAAACCGGGTTCGCGCATGTTCAGATCTTCTGTGCCAGGGACACGGTGAAAATGCCCCACTCATCCACGCGCTGGGTGATCTTGCGAAAGCCCGCCGCTTCGACGAGTTGGTCCATTTCTGCCTGGCTGCGTCGGCGCATCACCCAGGCCTGGCCCTGGCGGTGGCTGGTGAGCGCGCGGGCAATCAGCTCCAATTGTGGGTGCCACGGTTGGCCGGTGTAGACCAAGTAACCACCTGGCTCCACGGCTTCGGCCAGGCCCGCCAGCGAGCCGCCGACCATGGCGTTATCGGCAAACAATTCGTACAGGCCGGACACCACGGCCAATGTCGGCTTGGGGTCCAGGGCAGCCAGGTCAGCGCGGTCGAACGCATCGCCTTTGACGAACTGGGCGATGTCCCCCAGGCCCTTCTCGCGAATCAGCGCGCCACCGTCGCGCACGTTGATGTCGCTGTAGTCGCGCAGCAGGATCGATTCCGGCAGCGGCGATACGCCTTGCAAGGCTTCCAGGATGTAGCGGCCGTGGCCGGCGGCGATGTCGACAATGCGTACTTCGCGTTGGTCGTCACGCAGCTTGGCCATCGCCAGGCGCAGCAGCTCCTCGACGTTCAGCTTGCGCTGGCGAATACCGCGCCAGCCGATGGAGTTGAGGTAATTGGTGTCGATCATCCGCCCCAGCCCGCCCTTGCCGGTAGGCTTATTGCGATACACGTAGTCCAGCGTGCTGCCGGAGTCGAAGCCGGTATCGAAGCCCAGCTTCACCCCGTCCGACAGGTTTTTACCCAGGCCCATGCTGGCGCGGGTCATGCGCCAGTACAGGTCGCGCAGGGAATTGCGCGGCAGCGGTGCGGCGAGGGATTCGGATTCGGCGCACGTCGCGCCAAGTTTGTCTGCATCCAGTAAAGAAGCGCGGTCCAGCGGGTGGGCGAAGTTCTGCAGGATAAAGCGCTTGGCGCTGGTCACCGCCACGGCGCGATCACGTTCGCCGAGGGTGTCGTGAAAAAAGCCGGGGAGGATATGCAGCTCTTTTTTCAGGCTGCCGAGGCGGTCGAAAAACTGCTGCTGGGGTTTACGGTGCACCACAAAGTCGGAGCCCGAAATAAGCAGTTGGGTCGGCACCTGGATCGCCTGGGCGTCGGCGACAACCCGGTCGGCTGCTTCGTACAGACCCAGCAGCACATTCACCGAAATGGCCTTGGTGATTAGTGGATCGTTGTCGTAGGACGCCACGCGTTCCGGGTCATGGCTGAGAAACTTGGCCTTGACGTAGCTGTTGACGAAAAAGTTGCCGCGAAACTTGCGCATCAGTGCCAGGCCGGGGCGGGCGAAGGGCACGTACAGCTTGACCTTGAAGGCTGGCGAGGCGAGCACCAGGGCGCGGATTTTCGGTGCGTAGTCATGAACCCAGGTGGCCGCGATTACCGCACCGACGCTTTGGGCGATGACGGCGAGGTCTTCCTCTTCGATGCCGTAGGTGGCATTGATGTGGTCACAGAACGTCTGCACGTCGCGGGCGCTGGTGGCAAAGCTGGGGCTGTCGCCGCGCTCGCCGGGGGATTGGCCGTGGCCACGGGCGTCCCAGGCGAAGAAGTCGAATTCAGGCAGGCCCAGCTCATCCACCAGGTGGGCAATGCGCCCTGAGTGCTCATGGCCGCGATGGAACAACAGGATCGCCTTGCGCGGCCCGGCACCTGCCGTGGCCGGCCAGTGCCGGTAGAAAAGCTCGACGCCATCATGGGTACTGAAGGTGTGCTGTTGCTGTTCGCGCATCGCAAAATCCTTATGCAGAAGGGAGAGATTGTTGTTCTTTGAGGCCCTGACGCACCCGGTTGACCAAGGTGTAGGCGAGCAGGGCGGCCACCAGCCACATCACCACCTCCACCCAACCGGCGCCGAGCCAGCCTAGCGCCACGCCAGTGGCCAGCACCCCGAGCACGAACGCCCGATCACTCTTGCCCATGGGCCCGTCATAACGGCGCGACGCGCCCACCATCGGCCCCAGCACCCCGGCGTATTCGCTGAATACCGCCAGCAGCGTCACCAGCAGCACCGGTGCCAGGCTCACATCGGGGATCAATGCAAAGGGCAGGATCAGCGCGCTGTCGGCGATCACATCGCACAGTTCGTTCAGGTAAGCACCGAGGCGCGACTGTTGGCCGAATTCCCGGGCGAGCATGCCGTCAATGGCATTGAGGGCCATGCGCACAATCATCCACAGCGGGATCAGTGCAAACAGCCAGAGGTGTTGGGCAAAGCCCGCGATCAACAGCCCCACCAGCAGGGAAACAACCCCGGCCAGCACGGTGATCTGGTTGGCGGTGGTGCCGTTGTCATAGAGGCGCTGCACGAGAGGGCGCAGCAGGTTTTGAAAACGCGGTTTGAGTTGGTAGATGGAAATCATGGGGGTGGCGCTTCCTTGTCCGTGAACCCGCGAAAAACTGTTTTGAAGTGTGCCGACTTATTGTTGCCGACACTAGTGATGGCTTGCGTTTATAGGGGTTTAGTCATTGTATTAAGCACGGCGCAGGTCGAATGTGGGAGCGGGCTTGCTCGCGAATGCGGTTTGTCAGTAAAAGATATTCTGTCTGGCACACCGCATTCGCGAGCAAGCCCGCTCCCACAGGGGATTTACGGTGGCATTTGGATTGGGGGTTTCGAACAAAAATTTCACGCTTCGTGTTATATCGTAACGAATTGTGTACAAGTGGGCGTTGAGCAGATGCAAGTGGATCTAGAGGCTGACGGGGCTTCGGTTGAAGGCCTCGCGCGTTTTCAGCAGGGGCTATTCCACGCCCGTCGATTGCGCCAGGCCGGTATCGGCCTGACGACCCTGGCCCTCAGCGGTTGGATATTGGCGCTGTTTGTAGCGTTGTTTGCACCCCTGTCGATCTGGCCGGTGGTATTGATCAACTGCGCGTCGGCCTTGCTGCTGCTGGTGGCCGGGTTGCAGTCGGCCTGGTGGGTGGCCGATTGGCGTGCCCAGGCGCTGGAAGCGCCGAGCGGTGAAGCGGTCGAACAATCCATCGAGCCCACACCCTGGCATAAAGGCCTGATCAACCGGTTCGGCAACGGCCTGTTGGCGCAGATTGGCGCGCCGGTGCTGTGGTTGGGCGGCTGGTCGCTGTTGGCGCTGGTCAGCATCCTGCAGTTCTGGAACTTGGGATTGCCCGCTGCCGCCATCGGGCAGTCGGCAAGTATTGGCGCAGCGCTCGCATTGGCCCTGGCGTTTGGCCTGTTGGTATTCGAACGCCGTTTGGCCCAGGAAACTGCCGCCCAATGGCCGGAAGCCTCACAGCTGGCGCAGTTGAGCCGGATGGCAATTATCTGCCTGGTGATCAGCGCGATCTGCCTGCTGTTTGCCAGTGCAGAGTCGGTCTGGCCGTTGCGCCTGGCCACTCTCATCGGGCTGTTGCCAGCGTTGGTGGCGTTGGAGTTCCTGCTCAGGGGCGTGCTCTCGTTGTTCAGCCCGCGCCAGCCGCGCCTCGAACCGCGCTTGATGGCGCAGAGTTTCATCGCCGGCCTGCTGCGTTGGCCGCCGCAACCCTTGCTGGCGTTGCAGCATGAACTGCACAACCGCTTTGGCATCGACCTGCGTCAGATCTGGGCCTTTACCTACATGCGCCGGGCGTTTTTCCCGGTGCTGCTGGTGGTGCTGGCGGTAGGTTGGGCGCTGACCGGTGTGCATGAAGTGCCCCTGCAAGGCCGTGGGATTTATGAGCGCTTTGGTAAACCGGTCGAGGTGTTCGGCCCCGGGCTGCATGCGGGTTTGCCCTGGCCGTTGGGCCGCGTACTCAACGTGGAAAACGGCGTGGTGCATGAGCTGGCGACCAGCGTCAGTGACGCCGCCACACCGCAGTTGGCTGGCGCGGAAGGCCCGGCGCCGTTGATCGCCAACCGCCTGTGGGACGCCAGCCATGTGAATGACAAATCCCAGGTGATTGCCAGCAGTAGCGGCGACAAGCAGGGCTTCCAGATCGTCAATATGGACGTGCGCTTTGTCTACCGCATCGGCCTCACCGATCAGGCTGCGCTTGCTGCCACCTACAACAGCGCGGATATCCCGACCCTGATCCGCAGCACCGCCAGCCGCATTCTGGTGCACGATTTTGCCTCGCGCACCCTGGATGAATTGCTCGGGGAAGAGCGCACCAGCCTCGGCGACGAGATTGGCCGCAGCGTGCAAGCCGACCTGCAAACCCTCGACAGCGGTGTGGAAATCCTTGCCACGGTGGTCGAGGCGATCCATCCGCCGGCCGGTGCCGCTAACGCTTACCACGGTGTGCAAGCCGCGCAGATCGGCGCCCAGGCGCTGATCGCCCGTGAACGCGGTGCCGCCAGCGAGCAGACCAACCAGGCGCTGCTGCAAGCCAGCACTGCCCGCGATCAGGCCCAGGCCACTGCCCGCGAAGTGAATGCTGGCGCCCAAGCAGCAAACCTGCGCTTTGCCGCCGAACAAAAGGCCTACGCCGCTGCGGGCCAAGCCTTCGTGCTGGAACAGTACCTGGGCCAACTGAGCCAGGGCCTGGCCCAGGCCAAGCTGCTTATTCTGGATCATCGTTTGGGCGGCGACAGCGCGCCGACGATCGATCTGCGTTCTTTTACCTTGCCCGCCGACCCGTCGGCGCCGCGCAAAGCCGTTCAATAAGGAGTTCGTCTGTTGAGCGCTCATTCCCACGATCATGATCACGGTCATCACCACCATCACGGCCACCACCATCACCATCACGGCGATGAGCAGGCGGCCGGGCCTTTTCCCTGGCGCCGCATGGCGTGGGCGGTGTTGCTGGTGCTGTTTGCCGTGGCAGCGGCGAGCCTGGTGCAAGTGCGCTCCGGCGAGGCCACGGTGATTACCCGCTTCGGCAACCCCGCGCGCGTGCTGCTGGAGCCTGGCCTGGGTTGGCGCTGGCCGGCACCGTTCGAAGCAGCGATCCCGGTGGACCTGCGCCTGCGCACCACGTCCAGCGGCTTACAGGATGTGGGCACCCGCGATGGCCTGCGGATTATCGTGCAGGCTTACGTGGCGTGGCAGGTGCAGGGCGATGCCGACAACGTGCAGCGCTTTATGCGTGCGGTGCAGAACCAGCCGGATGAAGCAGCGCGGCAGATTCGTACCTTCGTCGGCTCGGCGTTGGAAACCACCGCAGCCAGCTTTGACCTTTCCAGCCTGATCAATACCGACGCCAACCAAGTGCGCATCGCCGATTTTGAAGCGCAGTTGCGCCAGCAGATTGATCAACAATTGCTCACCACGTATGGCGTGCGTGTGGCGCAGGTCGGCATCGAGCGCTTGACGCTGCCGTCGGTGACCCTCACCGCCACGGTTGATCGCATGCGCGCCGAGCGTGAAACCATCGCCACCGAACGCACCGCCGTGGGCAAGCGCGAAGCCGCGCAGATCCGCTCCGCTGCCGAACGTGATGCGCGCATCATGCAGGCCGATGCCACTGTGAAAGCCGCTGATATCGAAGCGCAGTCGCGGGTTGAAGCTGCGCAGATTTATGGTCGCGCCTACGCGGGCAATCCGCAGCTATATAACCTGCTGCGCTCGCTGGATACCTTGGGCACGGTGGTCACGCCGGGGACCAAGATCATCCTGCGCACCGACGCCGCGCCTTTTCGCGCCTTGGTGGACGGGCCCAAGGACCTGCAGCCATGAGCGAGCCTGAAAGCCCGGACAGCCCGTGGATCCAGGCCGGGCGCCTGACGTTCCTGGCACTCTACGCGGTCACCGTATTAGCGGCGTTGGCCTGGGCCTTTTCCAATGTGCGCCAGATCGACCCGCAGAATCGCGCCGTGGTCTTGCACTTTGGCGCCCTCGATCGCATTCAGAACGCCGGGTTGTTGCTGGCCTGGCCGCAACCTTTTGAGCAAGTCATCCTGCTGCCAGCGGCCGACCGGGTGATCGAACGTCGGGTGGAAAACCTGCTGCGTTCCGACGCGGCGTTGCAGGCGGATCGCGTGGCCAGTTTCGCCACGCCGTTAAGCGATGCCCTGGCCGGTTCCGGCTACCTGCTGACCGGTGATGCCGGGGTGGTGCAACTGGACGTGCGGGTGTTCTACAAGGTGACCGAGCCCTACGCCTTTGTGTTGCAGGGCGACCACGTGCTGCCGGCCCTGGATCGGCTGGTGACACGCAGCGCAGTGGCTCTTACCGCTGCGCGGGATCTGGACACCATCCTGGTAGCGCGCCCGGAACTGATCGGCAGCGACAATGGCGCCGCCGAACGCCGTGAGCGGCTGCGCGGCGACCTGGTGCAAGGCATTAATAAACGCCTGGCGGAGTTGGCGGCCAGCGGCTTGGGGCTGGGTATCGAAGCCACCCGCGTCGATGTGCAATCGAGCCTGCCTGGGCCTGCGGTGAATGCGTTCAACGCCGTACTGACCGCCAGCCAGCAGGCTGATAAAGCCGTGGCCAACGCACGTACTGAAGCGGAAAAGCTCACCCAGACCGCCAACCAGGAGGCTGACCGCCAAGTGCAAGTCGCCCACGCCCAGGCCAGCGAGCGCTTGGCCAATGCCCAGGCGCAAACCGCTACCGTTGCCAGCCTGGCCCAGGTCAAAGACCCCGGTTTGCTGTTGCGCCTGTACCGCGAACGCCTGCCGAAGATTCTCGGCCAGGCCGGTTCGGTAACCACCGTCGATCCCAAAGACGACTCCCGCTTGATCATCCAGGGAGCCGAACAATGAGCGCACCCATGCTGACCTCAGCCGAACAACGCAGCGCTGCCCGGCAATTGACCTTGGCGATGCTCGCCCTGGGCTTGCTCGTGCTGGGCCTGGTGTGGCGCTGGCTCGCGCCCGACCAGAGCGGCGTCAGCCAGCTGCTGTTGGGCGTGGCTTCGCTGTTGGTGGCGGTGCCGGTGATGCGTTCAGCCTGGTACAGCCTGCGCTTTCCGAGCCTGCACGGCATCACCGACCAATTGATCGCCCTGGCCATGCTCGGCGCTTGGGCCACGGGCGATCTGCTCACCGCCGCGTTGCTACCGATCATCATGATCTTCGGCCATGTGCTGGAAGAACGCAGCGTGATTGGCTCCCAGGAAGCGATCCATGCCTTGGGCAAACTCACCCGCAGCCACGCCCGCCTGGTGCAGGCAGACGGGACCATCACCGAAGTGGATAACGGCACCTTGAACACCGGCGATATCGTCGAAGTGCGGGCCGGTGACCGCGTGCCGGCCGATGGCGTGGTGTTGTCCGGCCAGGCGAGCCTGGACACGGCGCCGATCACCGGCGAGTCGGTGCCGTTGGAAGCGAGCGTGGGCGTGCAGGTTTTTGGTGGGGCGATCAACCTCGATGGCCTGCTGCGCCTTGAGGTCACGCGCACCGGTAACGAATCGACGTTGGGCAAAGTCATTGCGCTGATGCAGAACGCCGAGCGGTCCAAGCCGCCGATCACCCGACTGCTGGAGCGCTATGCCGGCAGCTACATGGTGCTGGTGTTGCTGCTGGCGGCCGTCACCTGGTTTGTCACCAATGACGCCCAGGCGATTCTCGCGGTGCTGGTAGCGGCGTGCCCCTGTGCCTTGGTGCTGTCGGCACCGGCCACGGCGATTGCCGGGATCGCCGTGGCGGCGCGCCATGGCATTCTGATTCGCAGCTCGGCGTTCCTGGAAGAGCTGGCCGACCTGACATCACTGGTGGTCGACAAGACCGGCACCCTGACCTTTGGCACCCTGCGCTTGCAGTCCATCGAGACCCGCGCGCCGGATCGCCAAAAGCTGCTGAACCTGGCGGCCAGCCTCGGTTCGGCGAGCAGTCACCCGGTCAGCCGAGCGTTGGCGGGGTTGGCGAGCCAGGAGCAGATGCTGGTGCTTAGCGACATCCGCGAGCGTCAGGGCCTGGGCGTGGTCGCCCAGACCGAGCAGGGCGAAGCAGCGCTGGGACGGCCGGAGTTATTTGAACAGTTGGGCATCGTCACCACCGCCGTGCCCATCCACGATGGCCCGATTGCCGGGTTAGCGTTGAACGGCGAGTTCCTGGCCTGGCTGCTGTTGGCCGACAGCGTCAAACCCGAAGCGCGCCAGGCCCTGCAAGAGCTGCGTGACTTGGGCCTGGGCCGCCAACTGCTGCTGACCGGCGACCGCCAAAGCGTGGCCGACAGCCTGGCGCTGGACGTGGGCATCAGTGATGTCGAAGCCCAAGCGCTGCCGGAAGACAAGCTCAATCGCGTGCTGGGCGAAATCAGCAGTGGCTTCAGGCCAATGGTGGTGGGCGATGGCATCAACGACTCCCTGGCGCTCAAGGCCGGCGTGGTTGGCGTGGCCATGGGCGCGGGCGGTGCAGACATCGCCCTGGCCTCGGCGGACGTGGTGTTGATCGGCAGCGACTTGCGCCGCCTGGGCACTTGCGTGCGCTTGAGTCGCCAGTGTCGGCAGACGTTGCAGGTCAACGTGATCATTGGCTTGGGCTGGACGCTGGCCATTGTGGTGTTCGCCGCATTTGGCTGGTTGGGGGCGGCGGGCGCGATGATCGCGGCGGTGCTGCACAACCTCAGTACCTTGCTGGTATTGGGTAATGCCGGGCGTTTGCTGCGCTTCCAGGAGCCGCTGTTGAAGCTCGATGAATAATTTCAAAAATATTTGCTTACGGCTGTAACGCCGATAGGGGACCTCACTCTAGTGCTGTGTCGAGACTGAACAATCCGTTCAGACCGGCTCCACTACTGATCATGAGGAATACAACAATGAGCATTAAATCCGCTGCTGCTGGTGCCGCCCTCGCAATGGCCGCCGCTTCTCTTTTTGCTGGTGTGGCCACCCAGGTACAAGCCGCAGACGCCACCGTGCACTGCTACGGCGTGACCTCCTGCAAAGGCATGAACGATTGCAAAACCAAGGACCACGCGTGCAAGGGCCAGGGCGAGTGCAAAGGGATGGGCTTCAAGGCCATGACCAAGTCGGCCTGTGACGCCGCTGGCGGTAAAGTCGGCGAGTAACCGGCACACGAGTGCAACCGCGGCGGCTGCCTGCCACCGCTGCGGACACTTTGCCCTGGAGTGAGTCATGTCCGCGTCCCTTCCAAGTCTGGGTTACGGCCTGGGTTTACGCAGTGAGTACTACCACCAGATCCTTGAACAGTCGCCGGCCGTGGATTGGTTCGAAGTGATCTCCGAAAATTACTTGGTACAGGGCGGCAAGGCCTTGTACTACCTGGATGCGATAGCCGAGCGTTACCCCTTGGTGATGCACGGTGTGTCGTTGTCCATCGGCGGGCCGCATGCCCTCGATACCGATTACCTGAACCACATCAAACAGCTCGCAGAGCGCATTCAGCCGGCGTGGATTTCCGATCACCTGTGCTGGAGCCGCGGTAGTGCGCATCAGCTACACGATTTGCTGCCCCTGCCTTACACCGAAGAAAGCCTCTACCACGTGGCCGGCCGCGTACGTCAGGTGCAGGACGTGTTGCAGCGTCCGCTGGTGCTGGAAAATGTCTCCAGCTATGTGCGTTCCAAGGCGGATGAGTTCACCGAGTGGGAGTTCCTCAACGCCTTGGCCCACCTGAGCGGCTGCCAGTTGCTGCTGGACGTCAACAACGTCTACGTCAGCGCACGTAACCATGGTTTTGATGCCTGGACCTTCATTCGCAACCTGCCACCCGAAAGCATTCGCCAGCTGCATTTGGCGGGGCATATGGACTATGGCGACTATGTGGTCGATACCCATGACCATCCCGTGTGCGACCCGGTGTGGGCGCTGTATCAGCAAACTCTGGAGCATTTGGGCCCGGTGTCGACGTTGCTGGAACGCGATGACCATTTTCCGCCCTTCGAAGAGTTGCTCACCGAGTTGAACAAAGCCCGTGAATTGGGTGCCAGCGCCTTGGCCCGGAGAGCGTTATGCGCCTGATCGACTGGCAGTTGGCGTTTGAGCAGCATCTATTATCCGAAGCCCCCGCGGCCAACAGCGGCTTTGCCGCCACCTTGCTGGGAGGGCCGACGTTGGATGTGGAGACCGGCCTGGCGATTTACCACAACGCCTACCTGTCACGCCTGCAGGAGGTGCTGCGCCATGACTTCGGTGCCATCTGGTATTGGCTGGGAGATGAGGCGTTTTGCTCACTGACCGAGGCCTACATCCGCCGTTATCCGTCGGCCCATTACAGCGTGCGCTGGTTGGGCGAGCGCTTTGCGTTGTTTATCGTTGAGCATTTGATGGCTGAGCAAAGTGCGCCTTTGGCTGAGTTGGCGCGCTTGGAGTGGGCGTTCACCTTGGCGTTTGACGCACCCGAAGGGGAGCCGCTGACATTGAATGACATGGCGCACCTGGCGCCTGAAGATTGGCCCACCTTGCAGGTTGCGCTGGCGCCTTCGGTACAGCAGCTGCTTTGCCGTTTCAACACAGTGGCAATCTGGCGAGCCAGCAAGGATGAATCAGACTTCCCAGGCAGCCAGGCGCTGGACCCGGCACAAATCTGCCTGGTGTGGCGCCACGAGAACCGCTGCCACTACCGCAGCCTGGAAGCCGCTGAAGCCTGTGCGATGGCGGGCATGGTGACCACGGGTTGGAATTTTTCAGAACTGTGTACTGAGCTGGCGGTCACTTATTCAGAGGGGGCGTCGCTGCAAGCGGCCACTTGGCTGAAACAGTGGGTCCAAGAAGGTTTGCTCGAGCGCCGAGCGCCATAGAAGGGGGGCTATTGATTCGATAGCTTCCTACTTTGTTTGGCATGGTCTACCCTCACAGCAGACGTCTGAAACAAGGGGGGACTACTCATGCTCGCGCAACTTCCACCGGCCTTACAGAATCTTCAGCTACCGCTGCGTCTTCGACTCTGGGACGGCCATGAATTCAACTTGGGCCCTGAGCCCAGCGTCACCATCGTGGTCAAGGACCCCACGGTTGTATCCAGGCTCACCCATCCAACGCTCGACTCGCTGGGCGAAGCCTTCGTTGAGGGAAAACTGGAGCTGGAAGGCTCCATCACCGAAGTGATCAGGGTATGTGACGAGTTGAGTCACGCTTTGGTCGATGACGACGAGGAGAGTCGTCCGGTGCGCTCGATTCACGACAAGGCCACGGACGCCGCTTCTATTTCCTACCATTACGACCTGTCCAACGAGTTCTACCAGCTATGGCTGGACCAGGACATGGCGTACTCCTGCGGTTATTTCGAAACCGGCAGCGAGTCGCTCGACCAGGCCCAACAAGACAAATTCCGCCACCTGTGCCGCAAGTTGCGGCTGCAACCGGGTGAGTATCTGCTGGATGTGGGCTGCGGCTGGGGCGGGCTGGCGCGCTATGCCGCGCGGGAGTTCGGGGTCAAGGTGTTCGGCATCACCTTGAGCAAGGAACAACTGGCGCTGGCCAAGGAGCGGGTGAAAGCCGAAGGCCTGGAAGACCAGGTCGACCTGCAGTTGCTCGACTACCGCGACCTGCCCCAGGATGGCCGTTTCGACAAAGTGGTAAGCGTGGGCATGTTCGAACACGTCGGCCACGCCAACCTGGCGCAGTACTGCCGCACCCTGTTCGGCGCGGTGCGTGAAGGTGGCCTGGTGATGAACCATGGCATCACCGCCAAGCACACCGACGGTCGCCCCGTGGGCCGTGGCGCCGGCGAGTTTATAGAGCGCTACGTGTTCCCCAACGGTGAACTGCCGCACCTGGCGATGATGACGGCCGAAATCAGTGAAGTGGGGCTGGAAGTGGTCGATGTCGAAAGCCTGCGTATGCATTACGCCCGCACATTGGACCATTGGAGCGAACGCCTGGAAGACAACCTGGAAGCGGCAGCGAAGATGGTACCGGAGCAGGCGCTACGCATCTGGCGGCTGTACCTGGCCGGTTGCGCTTACGCGTTTGCCCGTGGCTGGATCAACCTGCACCAGATTCTGGCAGTCAAACCCCATGCCGATGGCGGGCATGAACTGCCGTGGACGCGGGAAGATCTCTACCGCTGAGCACGTTCAAAACCGTAGGAGCGAGCTTGCTCGCGAAAAACGTCAACGATAACGCGTGCTTGCTGAATGAACGCGGCGCCTGGGAGTTTTTCGCGAGCAAGCTCGCTCCTACATTATTGGTTTTGTGTTGGCGGTTAGAGGATGGGTGAGATCAAGCGCGCCACGCGCATGCCCAGTTGTTGCAGGCGACGGGTCTCGCGGCTTTCTTCCTGGCTGACTTCATGGGCCAGGGCGAAGTCGTCCAGCAGCATCTGTTCAACCTGGCTGGCGAAGGCTTCATCCACCGTCAGCAGCATCACTTCAAAATTCAGCCGGAACGAACGGTTGTCCATGTTGGCACTGCCAATGGCGCTGATTTCGCTGTCCACCAACACCACCTTCTGATGCAAAAAGCCCGGCGTGTAGCGAAACACCCGCACGCCCGCTCGCACCGCTTCGTTGGCATACAGGCTGGATGCGGCATACACGATGCGATGGTCCGGCCGTGACGGCAGCAGCAGGCGCACATCGACCCCGCGCAACACCGCCAGGCGCAGGGCGGCAAACACCGCCTCGTCGGGAATGAAGTAGGGGCTGGTGATCCATACGCGCTCGGTCGCGGCATGGATGGCCTCGACGAAAAACAGCGAGCAGGTTTCATAAGGGTCCGCCGGTCCGCTGGCGAGCAACTGGCAAAGCACGCCGTCTTCCGGGTAGGCGTCCGGCAGGATCAGCGGCGGCAGTTCCCGTGCGGCCCAGAACCAGTCCTCGGCGAACGACTCCTGCAGGCACGCCACCACTGGGCCGGTGACTTGCACATGGGTATCGCGCCATGGCGCCAGCGGCGGTTTTTTACCCAGGTATTCATCGCCTACGTTGTGCCCACCGACAAACCCGGTGATGCCGTCTACCACTACGATCTTGCGATGGTTACGGAAGTTGACCTGGAAGCGATTGAGCCAGCCACTGCGGGTAGCGAACGCCTTGACCTGCACGCCAGCGTCACGCAGCGCTTGCACATAACGATGGGGCAGGGCGTGACTGCCGATGCGGTCGTACAGCACGTAAATGGCTACGCCCTGAGCGGCTTTTTCCTTCAACAGGGCCTGTAACTGGCGGCCCAGTTCGTCATCGTGAATGATGAAAAACTGGAACAGCACCGCGGTCTTTGCGTGACGGATAGCCTCGAAGATCGCGCCGAAGGTGGCATCGCCATTGATCAACAGGCGCACTTCATTGTTGGCCAGGCACGGCATACGGCCCAGCTTGGGCATGGCGCGCAAGGAGGCATAGGCGCTGGAGTTGCGCGCTGCGAGCGCTTCCTCCACCCATGGGCGCCAGTTCAACTCGGTGATGGCCGTGTGCATTTCCTGGTTGGCCTGGCGACGGGCCTGGATGTACGCGTCGAAGGTGCTGCGGCCAAAAATCAGGTAGGGGATCAACGTCAGGTAGGGCATGAACATCAGTGACAGCGCCCAGGCGATCGAGCCTTGTGCGGTGCGCACAGTCAGTACCGCGTGGATCGCGGCGAGCGTTCCCAGAAAGTGCAGCGTGGCAATGACGTAGGCGAGCAGGTGCGGGCCAAAGAAATCCATGAACGACGTAACTCCAGGCAGTCCAGTGCGTAACAGACCATGAACGGCTGTGAATGTCGCTATTTTATTTGCCATGCAACACTGGCTGCTTTGCGACGTCTAACGCCCACAATTACCCAGGAGTTACCCGATGAATGCTCGTCTGCTTGGTTTGGCCATGGTTGTTGGTTTGTCGCTGCCTGTGGCGGCGCAGGCGCAGATGCTGGCGCCGGGCTTGTGGGAATTGACCACCAGCAATATGAAAGTCGATAACCAGGACCTGCCGGACTTGTCGCTGATCCTCGGTCAACTCAAGCAACAGATGACCCCTGAACAGCGCGCCATGCTCGAAAAGCAAGGCATCAACATGGCCGGTAAGGGCGTGCAGGTGTGCCTGACCCCGGCTCAGGTGGCCTCCGATTCGATCCCGCTGACCGACCCTCAATCGGGCTGCAAACAGGAAGTCACCGACAAGAGCGGCAACCAGTGGAAATTCCGCTTCAGTTGCCCGAAAGCCCAAGGCACTGGCGTGGCAACGTTCCAGAGCCAGAAAGAATTCACCACCAGCGTCAACGGTACCTTCAATGCCACCGGTATCCAGCAGAAGGGTAGCCTGGACAGCCACGCCCAGTGGCTGGGTAACGATTGCGGTACCGTTAAACCCCGCGCTTAACGCCCAAACTGCAGGGGCAAGCCCTGGCAACTGTTGACCACCTGGCCGTTGTGCCAGGCCAGGTGGCCGCTGACCAACGTTGTACTCACGCTGTGGCGAAAGCTGCGCTCTGCAAAGGGGGTCCAGCCGCAGCGGGCGAGGATGGGTTGGCTGCTGACCGGCTTGCCGGCAGGCTCCGGTTTGATCAGTACCAGGTCGGCCCAATAGCCTTCACGCACGTAGCCGCGATCAGCAATGGCGAACAGGTCGGCCACGCGGTGGCTGGTCTTGGCGACCAATGTGGTGAGGGGCAAATGCCCGTCGGCCACCAACTCCAGTAACGCCGGCAGGGCATGCTGCACCAGGGGCAAGCCTGAGGGTGCTTGCCGATAGGCCAACTGTTTTTGCGCCCAGGTATGTGGCGCATGGTCGGTGCCAATCACATCCAGACGGTCACTCAACAATGCCAGGCGCAGCGCGTCGCGGTCGGCGCGGGTCTTGATCGCCGGGTTGCATTTGATCTGATGGCCAAGGCGGTGGTAATCGCGGTCATCGAACAGCAGGTGGTGCACGCAGACTTCGGCAGTGATGTGCTTGTCGGCCAGGGGCTTGTCTTCGAACAGCGCGAGTTCGCGCGCGCTGGTCAGGTGCAACACATGCAGGCGCGTGCCATGACGTTTGGCCAATTCCACGGCGAACGATGACGAGCGATAACAGGCCTCGGCATCGCGGATCAGCGGATGAGCCACGGCGGGAATATGCTCGCCGAAGCGTTCGCGCAGGCGCTGCTCGTTGGCCAGGATGCTGGGCGTGTGTTCGCAGTGAGCGAGCAGGATGGTCGGCACCTCGGCAAACAGGCGCTCCAGAATGCGTGGATCGTCCACCAGCATATTGCCGGTGGAGGCACCCATGAACACTTTGACCCCAGCCACTTCACGGGGGGCAAGGGCCGCGACGGTGTCGAGGTTGTCGTTGCTCACGCCAAAGTGAAAGCCGTAGTTGGCCACTGAGTGCAGTGCGGCACGGCGCTTTTTATCGGCCAGGGCTTCCAGGCTCAGAGTGGCCGGGTGAGTGTTGGGCATGTCCATGAAGCTGGTGATGCCACCGGCCACCGCCGCGCGGGATTCGCTGTAGAAGCTGCCTTTTTCCGGCGCGCCGGGTTCGCGAAAATGCACTTGGTCGTCGATCATCCCTGGCAGTAGCCACTGGCCGTTGGCATCGATTTCCACCGGTTCGTTATCGCCTTGAATGCTGGTGGCAATCTTCTCGATACGGCCATTGGCGATCAGTAAGTCGGCGTCGAATACCTGGCCTTCGTTGACCAGGCGGGCGTTGCGGATCAGCAGGCGGCTCATGGTTCAGAACTCGTTTTGCAGGGCTTTGTAGCCGCGTACCAGGTCGACGTTGGTGCGTGCCACGTCTTCGGAAAACTCCGAGGCGCTGACACTCACCGGCGGGAACTGCGACAAGTCGGTGTTGGGGCCGATACGCGTCGTAGAGGGCACGTAGAAAGCAGCGGGCAAATCGCGGCCGTCGACCACCGAGTTGTGGCGCACCACGCATCCATCGCCCACGGCGCAGTTGAACAGCACGCTGTTGAAGCCAATAAACACACGGTCGCCCACCGTGCAGGGGCCGTGGACGATGGAGCGGTGCGCGATGGAGGTGAATTCGCCGATGGTCACCGCTGCGCCGGATTTGGAGTGGATGACCACGCCATCCTGGATGTTGGAGTTGGCGCCGATGGTGATCGGGTCCATGGCGCCGCTGGCATCGACTTCGTCGGCGCGGATCACGGCGTAGGGGCCGACGAACACGTTCTCGCCGATGATGACTTTGCCGCAGATGATCGCGGTCTTGTCGACGTAGGCCGACTCTGCAATCACCGGCAGGTCGCCGGAAGGATTTTTGCGGATCATGGCTGGCTCAGTGCGGCGCACAGGGTGTTGAGGTTGTATTCGAACAGCCCGATAAAGGTGCTGGCCGGGCCTTCTGCTGCGAGGGCGTCGGAGTACAGCGTGCCGCCGATCTGTGCGCCGCTTTCGTCAGCGATCTGCTTGAGCAGGCGCGAGTCTTTGATGTTTTCCATGAACACGGCTTTGACCTTGTCCTTGCGAATCTGGGTGATCAGCGCGGCGACTTCAGCGGCCGAAGGGTCACGTTCGGTGGACAAACCCTGGGGCGCGAGGAACTGGATGCCATAGGCCTGGCCCAGGTAACCGAAAGCGTCATGGGAGGTGACGATGCGGCGGTTACCCGGTGGCAGGGCGCCGAACTTGGCCTTGGCCTCGTCCAGCAGGCTATGGATTTGCTTGAGGTAGGCCTGGCTGTTACGCAGGTAGGCGGTCTTGTTGGCAGGGTCGGCGGCCACCAGGGCCTTGGTGATGTTGCTCACATAGATTTCGGCGTTGGCCAGGTTGTGCCAGGCGTGCGGGTCGGGAATGGTTTCCCCATCCTCGTCCATGGTGTGGGAAATCACGCCTTTGCTGGCGGTGACCACCGTTGCCTTGGTTTCGGTGCTGGTAACCAGGCGGTCCAGCCACGGCTCGAAACCCAGGCCGTTCTTGATGATCACCTTGGCCTTGAGCAGTGCCTTGGCGTCATCCGGCGTGGGTTCATAGGTATGGGCATCGGCGTCCGGGCCGACCATGTTGCTGATCTGGATATGCTCGCCACCGATCTGGTGGGTGATGTCATCGAGAATACTGAAGCTGGTGACCACTTGGAGCTTGTCTGCCGCGTGAGCCATCGACAGCGGTAGCAGCAGACTGAACAGCACGAGTAGAGCGCGCATGGGGAAACACCTCATTGGGATGTGAGCAAAGGCGGGCGGCGCAACAAACCGTGCACCGGACCGAACACCACGGACAACAAATACCCAGCGCCCGCCACCAGCACGATCGCCGGGCCGCTGGGCAGTGAGTAGTAGAACGACAGCAGCAGACCCAACCACACCGACAGGCAGCCCAGCAGCGCCGATACTGCGATCAACACCGGCAAGCGTCGGCTCCAGAAGCGTGAGGCGATGGCCGGCAACATCATCAAGCCGACCACCATCAGCGCGCCGATGGCCTGGAAACCGATCACCAGGTTCAGCACCACCAGGGTCAGGAATACGCCATGGGCGAGGGGGCCGAGGCGGCTGACCGTTTGCAGGAACAGCGGGTCGAGGGTGTCCAATAGCAGCGGTTTGTAGATCAGCGCCATGGCGATCAGGCTGAAACCCGAAACCCAGAGCATGCCGGTCAGGGTGGTTTGATCCACGGCCAGGGCGGAGCCGAACAACAGGTGCAGCAGGTCCAGACGCTTGCCGGCAAGGCCCAGGATCAGTACGCCGGCGGCAAGAGAGATGGGGTAGATGGCCGCGAGGCTGGCGTCTTCGCGCAGACCGGTGCGGCGGGTGATCCACGCGGCCAGGCCGGCCATGCTCAGGCCTGCACCCAGGCCGCCGAGGGTCAGCGCGGGCAGGCTCAGCCCCGCGAACCAGAAGCCCAGGGCGGCGCCGGGCAGGATGCCGTGGGCTACCGCATCACCGATCAGGCTCATGCGCCGCAGGATCAGAAACACCCCCAGCGGCGCCGTGCTGCAGGCCAGTACCAAACCGCCGATGAGTGCGCGGCGCATAAAAACGAATTCATGAAACGGCAGCCACAAGTGCGCAGTGAAGTGCATTCAGGCCACCTGCATCTGCGGTTGCGGGCGGATCAGCGCTTTGCTGGGGCCGAATAGGCAGCCGGTGTTTTTGATCTGCAGTACGTGCTGGGTGTGGTGGCGCACGGAGGCCAGGTCATGGCAGACGATGACCAGGGTGCGGCCTTCGCTGTGCCAGGCATGGATGTGTTTCCAGCACAGCGCCTGGCCATCCTCGTCGAGGGCTGCGTGAGGTTCGTCGAGTAGCAGAACGGGCGCCTCGGCCAGGCTCATGCGTGCCAGCAGGGCGCGCTGCAATTCGCCGCCGGACAATGCCATCAAGGGGCGGTGTTCCAGGCCAATCAGACACCAGTCTTCCAGCACCGCTTGCAGGCGTTGGCTGCGTTGTTGAGCGGTGTATTGGGTGCCCCAAAAACCTGCAGCCACCAGTTCTTGCAGGCTGATAGGAAACTGGCGGTCCAAGTGTTGCTGCTGGGGCAAGAAGGCCAGGCCGCCACGGCGTGGAACATCCACGATGACTTTTCCCGCCAAAGGCTTTTGCAGGCCGGCGATGACTTTGAGCAGGCTGCTCTTGCCCGTGCCGTTGGCGCCGATGATGCCGGTGAGGCTGCCTTTTTGCAGGGTCAAATCCAGTGCCGGGGTGAGCGGTTGCCCGGGGGCACCCCAGCGCAACGCGTTGCAGATGATCATGCAGAAGCTCTCGTCCAGCGGCTTTCAGCCACGGCATCGTGCGCGTGCAGGCTTTCGGCGTGGATCACTTTGAGGTGGAAGGCGTTGATGGCATCCGAGCGTTTCAAGGCGAGGTTCAGGCGGCGAGCGGCGTCCTCGCAGAACATCAGGTTCTGCCCGTTGGCCAGGGCGAAGGCTTGTTCGTCTGCGCGTTTCACCGCGGTTTGTACGGCGGTGCCGAGCGCGGCTTCGGCAGCGTTGATCAAGTCGACTATCGGCAGGTCAGTACCTTGCAGATGAACGTGCAACTGCGCGCTGCTGCGTTGGCTGTGGGGTGTGGCGACGATGCCGTTGGCGCTGCCGAGCCAGGCCAGCACCGCTTCATGCTGTAACGGCGTGTTGGCGAAATCATCGACAAATTGCTGCTGAATCAACTGCCTGGCGAGGGCGGCGGAGCAAGGGCAGGTTGAAGAGTAAGTAACGTCAATTTTTAGTTCCACGTGGAACATCTGGTTTTCTAGACGTGCTTCGATGCTCACCGGGTAGGTCTTCCAGCCGGCTAATGGGCTGACCAGTGCAGGACGTTTAAGCAGTAACTGGGTATGGATGCGCAGGTAAGCGTTCTTAGATAAACCTTCATGTGTGTCGAGAAAACGCTGCAGTACATTACGCAGCAGTGCCGATGTCAGCGGCTGTTGATCAAGCATTTCCAGGGCCAGGTACAGGCGTGACATATGAATGCCACGGGCCGTGCCGTCGTCCAGGCTTACACCCGCGTCAGCGGTGGCGGCCAGGTGTTGACCGTCAATCAGGATCGGCAAGGCGATGCCGCACATCCCCACCCAGTCGAGTGGCAAGGCTTGGCGTGAAGCCTGCGCGGCGATATCCGGCAGAGTCAGCGCATTCATAAGCAGGTCCATCGTTGGAAATAATTCGACATGTTATAGTATAACAATACGAGCTACGATGAATTTTCTGCTCCAGCCTTTGTTCAGTCATATCGAGTAGGGACGCTCCTTTATCTGCGGAATATGTCATGCACAGACGTCAGCTCCTCAACCTGCTGCTGGTCAGCCCCCTGTTCACCTTGCCTTTGGGGGCTTACGCCACGCAGATTCGCAATGCACGCCTGTGGCGCTCGGACGATAAGCTGCGCCTGGTGTTCGACCTCAGCGGCCCGGTGCAATACAAGACCTTTTCCCTGACTTCACCAGACCGATTGATCATCGACTTGAGTGGCGCCGGGCTCAGCGGCGACTTTTCCCAATTGGCGTTGAAGAACAGTGGGATCACCTCGATCCGTTCCGGGCATTTCGGCAAGAGCGATACGCGCATCGTGCTGGACCTGGTCGAGCCCATGCAGCTCAACAGTTTCGTGCTGCCGCCCCAGGAGGGACAAGGCCATCGCCTGGTGCTGGATTTGACCAACGCGACCCGTGCGCCCCGGCAAATCGCCGCTGAGCCGGCACCCTTGGTGGCGCCGGTAGACAAGGCGCATCCCAAGCGCGACATCATCGTGGTGGTCGACCCCGGCCATGGCGGCAAAGACCCAGGTGCCATCGGCTCCAAGGGCCAGCGCGAAAAAGATGTGGTGCTGTCGATTGCCCAGTTGCTGGCTAAACGCTTGAAACGCGAAAAGGGTTTTGACGTAAAACTGGTGCGCAACGACGACTTCTTCGTGCCGCTGCGCAAGCGCGTCGACATCGCCCGTCAGCACAAGGCCGATATGTTTATCTCGGTGCATGCCGACGCCGCGCCACGGCTGACCGCGTCGGGCGCCTCGGTGTATGCGTTGTCTGAAGGCGGCGCCACCTCGGCCACGGCGCGTTTCATGGCCCAGCGCGAAAATGGCGCCGACTTGCTGGGCGCTACCACCTTGCTCAATCTGAAGGACAAGGACCCGATGTTGGCCGGGGTGATTCTCGACATGTCGATGAACGCGACCATCGCCTCCAGCTTGCAACTGGGCAGCTCGGTATTGGGCAGCCTGCAAAGCATCACCAGCTTGCATCAGAAACGTGTGGAGCAGGCCGGGTTCGCCGTGCTCAAGTCACCGGACGTACCCTCGATTTTGGTGGAGACGGGCTTCATCTCCAACGCTCGCGACGCCCAGCGGCTGATGACGGCGCGCCATCAACAGGCGGTGGCGGATGGCCTTTTCGAAGGCCTCAAACGTTACTTCCAGAAGAACCCACCCATGAACAGCTACATGGCCTGGGTGCAGGCGCAGAAAAACAGCCAGGCCTAACAGCCAGTCATTCGGCTGCAGGTGAACTTGGCGCTGGCGCCTCCTGAACTGGAAAACCGGTTGATAGTGGTCCAGCCCACGCGCCGTGTGTAGCCGACCCACGCCTCGCCATCCGATACCAACCCGGTAAAGAACGTCAGTTGCCCATACCGGCTGTTGGTCTGCGCCCAATAGCGTTTGCCGATCACTTCGAAACCGCGCAGGTAGGTGATGCTGCCGACGGTCGCCACGCTATAGGCATTGCCCAGCGGGTCTACACAGGCCAGCAGGGTGGCGCTGCGTGTGCACTTGGCCAACGGGCTGGGTGCCTGGGCGCAGGCAGGCCCGGCCGCTGCCAATAACAGGGCGCACAGAAGATATCTCATCGGGTTTCTCAGCATAAGAAGGTGACTCAGCATTGCGCCCTTCGTCGCGGCGAGCAAGAGGGATTGGCTTATTTGTATTGTTATACTATAACATAAAAGCACAGCCCGACCCGCGAACCGTTTCCCATGACCGAACAAGATTTGTTGGCCCAACCAGCGGCCGACTACATGAATGAGGCCCAGCAGCGCTTTTTCCGCGAACTGTTGCTGGCTCAGCGCGATGACCTGCAAGCCCGTATCGATGCTGAGTTCCAGGCGCTGCGCGAGCAGGAAACCAACAGCGACCTGGCGGATATCGGCAGTGCCGAAGAACAACGCCAGTGGCAATTGCGCCTGCTGGAGCGCGAAAAGAAGCTGCTGGACAAGATTGACGACGCCCTGGAGCTGCTGGCCCGTGGCGAATACGGCTGGTGCCGTGAAACCGGCGAACCCATCGGCCTGCAACGCTTGCTGCTGCGCCCAACCGCCACCTTGTGTATCGAAGCCAAAGAACGTGAAGAGCTGCGCGAACGCCATAAACGGGCAGTTTGACCGGCCAACCTTGATGAGGAATACCTGATGCCCAATCGTCTCCCCGTGACCGTGTTGTCCGGCTTTCTCGGCGCCGGTAAAAGTACGCTGCTCAACTATGTCCTGCGCAACCGCGACAACCTGCGGGTGGCGGTGATCGTCAACGACATGAGCGAAATCAACATCGACGGCAGCGAAGTGCAGCGTGATGTCACGCTCAATCGTTCGGAAGAAAAACTGGTGGAAATGAGCAACGGCTGCATCTGCTGCACCTTGCGTGAAGACTTGCTTGAAGAAGTGGGAAAACTCGCCAAGGAAGGTCGTTTCGATTACCTGCTGATCGAATCCACCGGTATTTCCGAACCTTTGCCCGTGGCCGAAACCTTCACTTTTCGCGATGAAAACGAGCAGAGCCTGGCCGACATCGCACGCCTGGACACCATGGTCACTGTGGTCGACGGCATGAATTTCCTGCTCGACTACCAGGCTGCCGAAAGCCTGGCTTCACGGGGCGAAACCCTCGGTGAAGACGATGAGCGCTCCATCACCGACCTGTTGATCGAACAGATCGAATTCGCCGACGTCATCCTCATCAGCAAGATCGACCTGATCAGCAGCCGCGAGCGCGAAGAACTGATGGCCATCCTCGAGCGCCTCAACGCCCAGGCGGAAATCATCCCGATGGTCATGGGCGAAGTGCCGCTGAACAAGATCCTCAACACTGGCCGTTTCGACTTCGAACGCGCCGCCCAGGCCCCGGGCTGGTTGCAGGAGCTGCGCGGTGAACATGTGCCGGAAACCGAAGAATACGGCATAGCGTCTACCGCTTACCGTGCGCGCCGGCCCTTCCATCCACAGCGCTTTTTCGACTTTATCGACCGCCCCTGGGTCAACGGCAAGCTGTTGCGCTCCAAGGGTTTCTTCTGGTTGGCGAGCAAACATCAGGATGCGGGCAGTTGGTCCCAGGCGGGTGGCTTGATGCGTCATGGGTTTGCCGGGCGTTGGTGGCGCTTTGTGCCGAAAAGCCAGTGGCCGCAGGACGAAGAAAGCGTGGCGGCAATCATGGCTAACTGGCAGTTGAGCACCGGCGACTGCCGTCAGGAACTGGTGTTTATCGGGCAAAACATCGACTTTGCCCAGATGCGTGCCGAGCTGGACGCCTGCTTGCTCAACGATGAAGAAATGGCCCTGGGTGTCGAAGGTTGGCGCCAGATGCCCGACCCCTTTGGTCCTTGGTATGAGCAGGTAGCCTGATGCTGGCCCCGGTGATTCCCCTGCGCCCAGTCATCCGCCAAAGCTTCGGAGAAACGCCGCTGGCGCTGTCCGACATCCTCAATGATGGCGTCAACCTGGCGATCTGGCAGCGGCAACTGCCCCTGCATATCGCCGAGTTTGGTGCTTTGCTGGTGGCGCTCGATGAGCCACTGGCCGAATCCTTGGTGATCGAGTTGAGCAACGAAGACGCGGTGCCGAACTTGCGGGGTTTGGCGTCCAGTTGTCGTGATCTTGAAGGTTACGACGGGTTTATCGCCGATGTGTCGTGGCTGGTCAGTGCCTTCGCCTGCCTGCTCGGTGCCAAGCGCATCGGCGTGCGTTTGCGGCTGTTGGACAAGGCCATGTGCCCGCGCTTTCACGTCGATCACGTGCCGGTTCGGCTGATCACCACGTACGCCGGTATCGGTAGCCAATGGTTGCGCGAAGGTGTCATGGACCGGCGCACATTGAGCCAGGCGGATGCCGAGCCCACTGAGCGTATCGAGCAGATCCACTGCGGTGAAGTGGCGCTGCTCAAGGGCACCAAATGGCACGGCAATGAAGGGCACGGCCTGATCCATCGTTCGCCGGCGCTCAAGGCCGATGAACGACGGTTGATTCTGACGCTGGATTGGCTGGCATAACCGCGTAGGATCAAACGCTCTAAACGGCCTGAACCATGCCTCTTATGCTGCAGAACATTCCTACCCATGTGATTGCCGGGCCATTGGGCGCCGGCAAGACTAGCCTGATCAAGCACCTGCTTGCCCAACGCCCGGCCAACGAGCGTTGGGCGGTGCTGATCAACGAGTTCGGCCAGATCGGCCTGGATGCTGCCCTACTTACCCAAGACGATGACGGTATCGCCTTGGGCGAGGTGGCGGGCGGCTGTTTGTGCTGTGTGAACGGCGCACCGTTCCAGGTAGGGCTGGGCCGTTTGTTGCGTAAGGCCCAGCCGGATCGGTTGTTTATCGAGCCCTCAGGCCTGGGCCATCCGGCGCAACTGCTCAAGCAACTGCGGCAGGCGCCATGGCAAGACGTGCTGGCGGTGCAGCCTTGTGTGCTGGTACTCGATGCCCAAGCGTTGGCGGCGGGCAGGCCGTTGCCGAAGGCACAGCAGGAGGCGTTGGCCAGTGCCGGTCTGCTGGTGCTGAACAAGGATGAGACGCTGACCGCGGTGCAACGTCGGGCGATTGAAGCGCAATTACCCGATTGCCCGCTCCATTGGACACGCCAGGCGCAATTGCCACTCGACCGGTTGCCCGGTTTGAAAGCACAGGCCCAAGGCGCTGTGGATAACTTCGCGGTGTCTGAAGCAGTGGGGCAAATGCCGGCGATCTGGAGCGACCCTGGGCTGCCGATTTGTCTGAGCCAGAGCCAGGAGGGCGGCTGGAGCATCGGCTGGCGCTGGCACCCAAGCCAGCGATTCGATGTCAGCCGTCTGCATCAGTGGCTCTCAAGTCTTCACTGGCGCCGTGCCAAACTGGTTATCCACAGTGTCGAGGGTTGGGTGTCCGCCAACGCTGTGGATAACACTCCACTGGACTGGCAACCCAGCGCATGGCGGCGCGATTCGCGTGTTGAATTGATCTTCAGCGAACCACAGGACGTGGCCGCCTTGCAGAGCGCCCTGGCGGCCTGCCGTTACTGATGTTTCTTGCTGGCGTGATCCTGGCGCCACTGGCTCAACTCGATGATCTCGGCACTGGGCAGCGGCTCCTTGGTTTGGAACGGGTAGGGCGCCAGTTCGATCTGCGCACTGTGGGCGCCAAATTGGGTGATGACCCCGGCATGCCGGGTTTCGCCGGTCACGGTGAACTCGAAATTATAGATACGCGCCAAGCGTCGGCGGCCATTGGCATCCTTGACGAAACCGATGCGTTTAAGTGCCACGGCACCGTCGAGCAGCTCGATATCGAGCTTGGCGCAATGCTGCTTGACCCGCGCCAGCGCCCGTTCACGCAGGCCGTGGTTGTGCCAAACCCAGGCGGCGCCGGTCGCCAGCAGCATCAAGACGAAGATGTTTCCCAGGGTCAGCATTCCATGAACTCCAACAAAGTGAGCGCAGCTTAACTGTGTCGCCGGTCTGTCGTACAGGCTGCGTTTAGTCGCATACTGCTCGGCCAGAAATTCAACGGTTTTACGGAAATCTCCCGCATGAAACGTACACCTCACCTGCTTGCGATCCAGTCTCATGTGGTCTTCGGCCACGCCGGAAACAGCGCCGCCGTGTTCCCCATGCAGCGGGTCGGGGTGAACGTCTGGCCGCTCAACACGGTGCAGTTCTCCAACCACACACAGTATGGACAGTGGGCGGGCGAAGTGTTGGCGCCGCAGCAAATTCCTGCATTGGTGGAGGGCATTGCCGCGATCGGCGAGCTGGGCAACTGTGATGCGGTGCTGTCCGGATACCTGGGCAGTGCAGACCAGGGCCGCGCCATCCTCAGCGGTGTGGCGCGCATCAAGGCGATCAACCCCAAGGCGCTGTACCTGTGCGACCCGGTGATGGGCCACCCGGAAAAGGGTTGCATCGTGCCGCAGGAGGTCAGCGATTTCCTCTTGGATGAAGCCGCCGCCATGGCGGACTTCCTGTGCCCCAACCAACTGGAGCTGGACAGTTTTGCCGGGCGCAAGCCGCAATCGCTGTTCGATTGCCTGGCGATGGCCAAGGCCTTGCTGGCGCGCGGGCCCAAGGCGGTGTTGGTCAAGCACCTGGATTACCCAGGCAAACTGCCAGAAGGCTTTGAAATGCTGTTGGTGACGGCTGATGGCAGTTGGCACTTACGTCGGCCACTGCTGGCGTTTCCGCGTCAGCCAGTGGGCGTGGGCGACCTGACGTCGGGGCTGTTCCTGGCGCGGGTACTGTTGGGTGATAGCCTGGTGGCTGCCTTTGAATTCACCGCCGCGGCCGTGCATGAAGTGCTGCTGGAAACCCAGGCCTGCGCCAGTTATGAACTGGAACTGGTGCGGGCCCAGGACCGTATTGCCCATCCGCGTGTGCGCTTCGAAGCCACACCGATCAGCCTGTAATGACACCGAACCCAATGTGGGAGCGGGCTTGCCCGCGATGGCGGTATCTCAGTCAAAGCGATGTCGACTGAACCACTGCTATCGCGGGCAAGCCCGCTCCCACACTTTTTTGAGTTGATTCACCGCTTGGAGTTTACGGCGCGTCGGCTTTGATTTCCCGGTAGCGCTTTTCCAATTCCTGGCGAATCTGCCGACGCTGCTGGGCCTGCACAAAGCGGCGCTTGTCTTCGCTGTTCTGCGGCTGCAACGGCGGTACAGCGGCAGGTTTGCGCTGGTCGTCCACGGCCACCATGGTGAAGAAGCAGCTGTTGGTATGGCGCACCGAGCGTTCACGGATGTTCTCGGTCACCACCTTGATGCCCACTTCCATCGACGTATTGCCGGTGTAGTTGACTGACGCCAGGAAGGTCACCAGTTCACCGACATGGATCGGCTCGCGAAAGATCACCTGGTCTACTGACAGCGTGACCACATAACGACCGGCATAACGGCTGGCGCAGGCATAGGCCACTTCGTCGAGGTACTTGAGCAGCGTACCGCCGTGCACATTGCCAGAGAAGTTGGCCATGTCAGGGGTCATCAGTACCGTCATCGACAGCTGGGCGTTTCCGGGTTCCATAGCACACTCACGGGTTGTAGGCATTGGTTGGGGGGAAGGCACCTCTGCGGGTACTCAAGGTCTTTGCAGCGCCATCCCTAACGGGACGCCGTCAGGCGGCTTGCCGTCACGCGCGCAGCGATCTGTTTCCATATATTGCACCGGCTTTCCAGCAGAAGTCGCGGTGTTACCCTTCAAAAGCCCTTCTCAGGGCTTTTCTTACGATCAAGGCAGACTTTTCCGACCCTACAAAGGCGCGGCCGGAAGTGGGAAAAGCGCCGGCACCCTCAAGGAGCCCCTCGCCATGCACGCCATCAGCTTTATCCAGGACTTGGCCGTGATCATGCTGGTGGCAGGGGTGGTCACCATCCTGTTTCACCGCTTCAAGCAGCCGGTGGTGTTGGGCTACATCGTCGCCGGCTTCATTATCGGCCCCCACACCCCGCCCTTTGGCCTGATCCACGATGAAGACACGATCAAGACCCTGGCGGAGCTGGGGGTCATCTTCCTGATGTTCTGCCTGGGCCTGGAATTCAGCCTGCGCAAGCTATTCAAAGTCGGGGCCACGGCGTTTATCGCGGCGTTCCTGGAAATCGTGCTGATGATCTGGATCGGCTACGAGATCGGTCGCTGGTTCGACTGGAGCACCATGGACTCGCTGTTCCTCGGTGCGATCCTGGCGATCTCCTCGACCACCATTATCGTCAAGGCCCTCAACGACCTGAAGATGAAAGACCAGCGGTTCGCCCAGCTGATTTTCGGTGTGCTGATTGTCGAGGACATCCTGGGTATCGGCATCATTGCCTTGCTGTCGAGCATCGCGGTGAGTGGCACGGTCAGCTCCGGCGAGGTGTTCTCCACGGTCGGCAAGCTCTCACTGTTCATGATCGTCGCGCTGGTGATTGGTATTTTGCTGGTGCCGCGCCTGCTGGCTTATGTGGCCAAGTTTGAAAGCAACGAGATGCTGCTGATCACGGTATTGGGGCTGTGCTTTGGTTTCTGCCTGCTGGTGGTGAAGTTGGAATACAGCATGGTGCTCGGGGCCTTTCTGATCGGCGCAATCATGGCTGAATCCCGCCAGTTGATTAAGATTGAACGCCTGATCGAACCCGTTCGCGACATGTTCAGCGCGATTTTCTTCGTAGCGATTGGCTTGATGATCGACCCTCAGATCCTGCTGCAATACGCCTGGCCCATTGCGGTGATCACCGTCGCCGTGGTGCTGGGCAAGATGCTGTCTTGCGGGCTGGGCGCGTTTATCGCCGGCAACGATGGCCGCACCTCGCTGCGGGTGGGTATGGGGCTGTCACAAATTGGCGAGTTTTCTTTCATCATCGCAGCGCTGGGGATGACCCTGCAGGTCACCAGCGACTTTCTGTACCCCGTGGCGGTGGCCGTTTCGGCGATCACCACGCTGCTGACGCCCTACCTGATTCGTGGCGCGGACCCACTGTCGTTGAAGATCGCGGCGGTGATGCCCAAGCGTATGAGCCGAGTGTTCGGCATGTATGGCGAATGGCTGCGCAGCATTCAGCCTCAGGGCGAGGGGGCGATGTTGGCCGCGATGATCCGCAAGATCATGCTGCAGGTCGGGGTAAACCTGGCGTTGGTAATCGCGATCTTCTTTGCCGGCAGTTTTTTCGCGGGCCGCATCGGTGGGTACCTGGAGGGCTGGATCAGCGATCAAAGTTGGCAGAAAGCGTTGATCTGGGGCGGGGCGCTGCTGGTGTCGTTGCCGTTTCTGATTGCGGCGTATCGCAAGCTCAAGGCGTTGTCGATGCTGCTGGCGGAGATGAGCGTGAAGCCGGAAATGGCCGGGCGGCATACCCAGCGTGTGCGCCGGGTGATTGCCGAGCTGATCCCCATCTTGTCGCTGCTGGTGATCTTCCTGCTATTGGCAGCCTTGTCGGCCAGTATTCTGCCGACCAACAAGTTGCTGGTGCTGATTGCCGTGGTCACGGCGGCGGTGGCGGCAGTGCTCTGGCGCTGGTTTATCCGTGTGCATACGCGGATGCAGGTTGCGTTGCTGGAGACGCTGGATAACCACAAAGATACACAGTAGGAGCGAGCTTGCTCGCGAAGAGCGTTAACGATAACGCGGCAAACCTGACACCCAGCGGCGCCCTCAGGTTTCTCGCGAGCAAGCTCGGCTCCTACAAGGGACTCAGCTTTCCAGCCAGACGTCCCGGGCCCAGTGCCACACCGATTCCCAGGATTCTTCGGTGACGATTTCTTCTTCGCCAGACCACAGCACCACGGTGCCGTCTTCTTCGACGCAGTAGTAGTCGTCACCGTCTTGGCAGATTGGGATCAGCTCACGGGGTACACCAAAGTCCCAGGCGTTTGCAGCCACTTCAGGCAGGTAGGTATGGGAGCCTGGGTCGGTAATGGTCACTGGCTCCAAGCTGCCGTACACCACATCACTGACGGTCAGCAGGAATTCCTTGAAGACGAACGGAATATTGATGAACAGCTGTTCTTCAACTTCCACCAGTTGGTCTTCGTCAGGTAGCTCCAAAGGAACCGGGACCGGTTCGTTGGCTTCACGCAGTTGTTCGATGATTTCTTCCACGGCCGGGATCCTCTTGCTAGATGGCGCGGTTTATAGGGGCGTTTTATACAGTAGCTCGCTATAAGTGCAACCGTGAAATAGAAAACCCCGGACATGTCCGGGGTTTTTGTTACCGCTTGCTCAACCGCGCAGGTATTAGCCGTTCTGGCGGATACCGGCGACCAGCCATGGCTGGTCGTCGCCCTGGGCGCGTTCCATGTTCCAGCTTTCGCTGAACACTTCGCCCTGGTCGAAACGCGAGGACTTCGACACACCGCTGAAGGTCAGGGTGGCGATGGTCTTGTCGGCGCGATCATCCACGCCGTCGAGCTGTACGCGCAGGTCGTCGATGTAGGTCGATTGGAAGGCGTCACCGATCTCGGCACGTTCGCGCTTGAGGAACTCCAGCAGCTGCGGGGTCACGAACTCGGAGATCTTGTCCATTTCGTTGGCGTCCCAGTGCTGTTGCAGGGACTGGAAGTGGCTGCGGGCCGCTTCGACGAAACGCTCTTCGTTGAACCAGGCCGGTGCGTTGATCACCGGACGGGCGGCAGGGGCTGGCGAACCACCGAAGATCGAACCCATGGCAGGCTTTTGCTCGAACGCTTCACGCTGCATCGGCGCGCCGGCTGGAGCCAGGTGCTCCTGCTGCTTGCGGCGACGGGCGGCGATAAAGCGGAAGACCAAAAAGGCGATGACGCCCATGATCAGGATGTCGAAGATCTGCATGCCCTGGAAGCCGTCGCCCATGAACATGGACGCCAGCAGGCCACCGGCGGCGATGCCGGCCAGTGGGCCCAGCCAGCGCGAAGCACCGCCGGCCTTGGCAGCAGCGCCAGCGGCACCGGCTGCGCCTGCAGTAGCCGCGGCACCGCCCGCACCGGCGGATGGAGCCATTTGGCTGGTCTGGTGAGTCGGTGCCGCGCCCGAGCTTTTGCCGCCACCGAAGCGTTTGGCGTTGGCGTCGAGGCTCATCGTCAGGCCGATGCACAACGCCATGGCGATGCTAAGAAAACGTTTCATATAGGGAATTCCCATTTGTGGATTGCACGCGCGCCATGTTGCACAGGTGTCGTGGCAGTGGCTAGCGGCATAATGTTTCGGGCTTTTGCGTAAGACCAAATCCGAAGGGTCTGTAGGACTAATTACAGATATTGGCCCGCACTCGTGAAATACAAGGGCGCGGCCGTATCTTCCCGTAGGAGCGAGCTTGCTCGCGAAAATCGTCAACGATTACGTGGGCATTCTGGATGCACGCATTGTCTGGGCGTTCTTCGCGAGCAAGCTCGCTCCTACAGGAATGGGGTTCAGACCGCTTCGAGCTTGGCGTAACCCATCATCAGCCACTTGCTGCCCTCGGCGAAGTTCACCTGCACCCGGGCCTGGGCGCCGGCGCCTTCGAAGTTGAGGATCACGCCTTCGCCGAAGATCGCATGTTTGACCTGCTGGCCCAGGCTGAACGGGGTTTCCGGTATTTCGGAGCCGGCAAACATGCTGCTGGAGTTCTGTTGCTGGCCACCGCCGAACGGGCGGCTGACGCTGTTGGACAGGCGCACTTCCTGGATCAGCCCCTTTGGCACCTCACGTACGAAGCGCGACACCTTGTTGTAGGTTTCGCTGCCGTACAGGCGTCGGGTCTCGGCGTAGGTCAACACCAGGTTCTGCATCGCCCGGGTAATGCCCACGTAGGCCAGGCGGCGTTCTTCTTCAAGACGGCCAGGTTCTTCCAGGCTCATCTTGTGAGGGAACAGGCCTTCTTCCATGCCCACCAGGAACACGTAAGGGAATTCCAGGCCCTTGGCGCTGTGCAAGGTCATCAGCTGGATGCTGTCTTCATGCTCATCGGCCTGGGTATCGCCGGCTTCCAGCGAGGCGTGACCCAGGAAGGCGGCGAGCGGCGTCAGCTCTTCGTCGTCATCGGTGTTTTCGAACGCACGGGCGGCGCTGACCAGCTCCTCAAGGTTTTCTACCCGAGCCTGGCCTTTCTCGCCTTTTTCCGCTTCGTGATAGGCGATCAGCCCGGACTGCTCGATAACAGTCTGAGTCATCAGGTGCAGCGGCATCTCTGCGCACTTGGCCGCCAGGTTCTCGATCAGCTCGACAAACACCCCCAACGCCCCGGCAGCACGGCCAGTCAGGCCTTTGTTGGCGATCAGCAAGCGCATGGCTTCCCACATCGACACATCGGCATGGCGCGCATGGTCGCGGATCGCTTCGACGGTTTTCTCGCCAATGCCACGCGCCGGGATATTGATCACCCGCTCCAGCGCCGCATCGTTACCCCGGCCTTCAAGCAAGCGCAGGTAGGCCATGGCGTTCTTGATTTCGGCACGTTCAAAGAAGCGCTGGCCGCCGTAGATGCGGTACGGAATGCGCTCGCGCAGCAAGGCTTCCTCCAGCACCCGCGATTGGGCGTTGGAACGGTACAGGATCGCGATATCGCTACGGGCCAGGCCGGTTTTCAGTGCGCTTTCGATGGTTTCCACCACGTAGCGCGCTTCATCGTGCTCATTGAACGCTGCGTACAGGTTGATCGCTTCGCCTTCGCCGCCGTCGGTCCACAGCTCTTTGCCCAGGCGCCCGGTGTTGTTGGCGATCAAGGCGTTGGCCGCCTTGAGGATCCCGGCGGTGGAGCGGTAATTTTGCTCCAGGCGGATGGTCACCGCGTCCGGGAAGTCTTCGGAATACTGGTAGATGTTCTCGATTTTCGCACCGCGCCAGCCGTAGATCGACTGGTCGTCATCGCCCACCACCATCAGGCTGTCGCCGCCCTTGGCCAGCAGGCGCAACCAGGCGTACTGCACGGCGTTGGTGTCCTGGAACTCGTCCACCAGAATGTGGCGGAAGCGTTTCTGGTAATGAGCCAGCAAACCGGGGTTGTCGCGCCACAGGTCGAGGGCACGCAGCAGCAGTTCGGAGAAGTCGATGACGCCGGCGCGCACGCAGGCCGCTTCATAGGCTTCATAAATGCTGCGCATGGTGGCCAGGAACAGGTCACCGCTGGCCTGGATATGTTGCGGGCGCAGGCCTTCGTCTTTCTGGCCGTTGATAAACCACTGCGCCTGGCGCGCCGGCCAGCGTTGTTCGTCCAGGCCCAGCTCGCGGATCACGCGCTTGACCAGGCGTTGCTGGTCGTCGCTGTCGAGAATCTGGAAGGTCTGGCTCAGCCCCGCTTCCTGCCAATGCGCCCGCAACAGGCGGTGCGCCAGGCCGTGGAACGTGCCCACCCACATGCCGGCCGGGCTGATGCCCATCAACTGCTCGATGCGATGACGCATCTCGGCAGCGGCCTTGTTGGTGAAGGTCACCGACAGGATGGAATGCGGGGACGCGTTCTCGACCTGGATCAACCAGGCGATACGGTGCACCAGCACTCGGGTTTTACCGGAGCCAGCACCGGCCAGGACCAACTGACGGCCAACGGGGGCCGCTACGGCCTGGCGTTGGGCATCGTTGAGGGAGTTCAGCAAAAGAGAGAGATCATCGCGCATCGACGCATTCTATGGGCCTTGGGGGGCCTGGGCAAATCCCAATGCCGGATGGTCGATGCAAAACGCCTGCACGTTAGCGCCGGAGGCGAACATTCTGGCGGGGGTGATGACCGGTTGGTCATCGGCTGCAGCCCGTGCCGTGTCTTGCCCAAGCGGTCTGGGCCAAAGGTTTGCGGCCAATCGCAACAGGTTTTTTATGACTTGTAGCAGTTTGGCCCGGGCGCTTGCTTGTGTATGCTCCGTCGACGTTTCGGGCTCACCATTATAAGAACACCGCCTATGACCCTTAGCACCGACCTGTTTGGCCCTTCGCCGGCCCCCGCACAGGTCATCCGTAAACACTATGCAACCGAAATCGCGGTTGAGCGCACGCGCATGCTCTATCAAGGGTCGTTGCTGCCCACGCTGCTGATGCTGGTCAATGGCCTGGTCTGCGCCTGGTTGCTGTGGAACCCCGATCAGTACCTGCTGGACAGCGTCTGGCTGCTCTGGCTGCTCGCCCTGGTGGCTATGCGCGTGATCCAAGTGGCGGCCTTTGACTCGGCCATGCCCAGCCGGCAGGCCCAGCCCGTGTGGCGGCGTATGTTCATGCTCGGCTCGGCGGTCAGTGGCCTGACCCTCTCCGTTGCGGCCATTGCCTGGGTGCCCACGGACAGCTTCATGCATCAGGCCTGGGTGTTTGGCCTGATTGGCGCCGCCACCTTGTCGGCCAGCGTGGCCTATGCCGTGAGCCTGTGGGCCTACCTGTCGTTTGCCTTGCCGTGCCTGGTGCCGGCCATCGTCTACCTGTTCTGGGATGGCACCCCGCAGCAACAAGGCTGGGGCGTACTCGGCCTGATCCTGCTGGCGTCCCTGAGCCTGGTCGCGTGGCAGGTCAACCGCCTGATCCAGCGCGGGCTGTTGCGCCGTTTCCAGAACCAGGCCCTGATCGAGCATCTACAGCAGGCGCAGCAACGCAGTGAGCAGTTGAATTTGGAGCTGGTGCGCGAAGTCGAGCAGCGCCGCGAGGTGGAGCAGGACTTGCGTGAAGCCCAGGTCGGCCTGCAAGACCGTGTGGCGCAACGCAGCCAGCAATTGGATGCTGCCAGCCTCGCCTTGAGTAAAAGCGAAGCGCGTCTGGCCATGGCCCTGCAAGCCAGTGAACTGGGCCTGTGGGACTGGAACCTGCAAACCGACGAGGTCCACCACACACAACTCAAAGAGTTGTTTGGCCTGGAGCCCGAATACGTCACGGCGATGCTCAGCCACCTCAAACCGCGCCTGCACCCCGACGATCTGCCCTTGCTCAAGCACGCGCTGGTCGAGCATCTCAAAGGCCGCAGCGAGGACTATCAGGTGGAATACCGGATACGTCATGGCGACGGGCATTGGGTGTGGATCCAAGACCGCGGGCGCGCCGTGGAGCGCACGCCCAGTGGCCGAGTCATCCGTATGCTCGGCACGCGCCGTGACATCAGTGCCGCCAAGGCGGTGGAAGAGCAGCAGCGCCTGGCCTCGACGGTGTTCGAGGCGGCCAGCGAAGGCATTGTGATCCTCGACCCGAACTATGCGTTGATCGCCGTGAACCAGGCGTTCAGCCGCGTCACCGGTTTTGACATCGACGACATGCTTGGCCGCAACGTCGTGGAACTGCCCAGCAGTCGCGATGCGCGGCGGCACTTCCCGCTGATCCGCCAGGCATTGCTCAGCCACGGCACGTGGCAGGGCGAATTGGTGGAGACGCGCAAGAACGGCGAACTGTACCCGCAGTGGCTACAGCTGAACGTGGTGCGCGATGTGCGGGGGAACGTCAGTCATATCGTAGGGTTCTTCGCCGATCTGTCGGCGCGGCGCGAGTCTGAAGAGCGTATGCGCTACCTCACTCACTACGACGAGTTAACCGGCCTGGCCAACCGTTCGCTGTTTCGCGAACGGCTGCGCGAAGCTCACCAGCGCGTGCGCCAAGGCGGTCGCAGCCTCGCGCTGCTGCATATCAACCTCGACCGCTTCAAATTGCTCAATGACAGCCTGGGCCATGAAGTGGCTGACCAACTGCTGCAGAAAATGGCACGGCGCTTGATCAACGCGCTGCCGGAGGCCGACACCATCGCGCGCCTGTCCGGGGATGAATTCGCCGTGCTGTTCGACGCCTATGGCAACTTATCGAGCCTGGCGCGGGTGGCGACCCGGCTGCTGGCGAAATTGCGCGTGCCGGTGAATGTGGAGGGGCATGAACTGGTGGTCAGCGCCTCGATGGGCGTCAGCCTATTGCCGGATAACGCGCGGGAAATTTCTGCGCTGGTCAGCCAAGCGAATATGGCGATGCAGCATGCCAAGCACTTGGGCGGGAATAATTTCCAGTTCTTCACCGACAGCCTGCAAGCCAGCACCCTGGAGCGTTTGCAGCTGGAAAACCACCTGCGCAAAGCCATCGACGAGCGTCAGCTCACGGTGTTCTACCAACCCAAGCTGTGCCTGGCCACTGGCAAGCTGAAGGCTGCCGAGGCGTTGGTCCGCTGGGAGCATCCGCAATGGGGCATGGTGCCGCCGGGTGACTTTATCGGTTTGGCGGAAGAAACCGGCTTGATTGTGCCGTTGGGCGAATTTGTGCTGCGCCAGGCCTGCTGGCAGGCCTGCGAATGGCAGCGCCAGGGGCTGGCGCCGATTCGCGTGTCGGTCAACCTGTCGGTGCATCAGTTGCGCCAGGGCAAGCTGGTCAGCCTGGTGCGCCAAGTGCTGGAAGAAACCGCACTGGACCCGCAGTACCTGGAGTTGGAACTGACCGAAAGCCAGTTGCTCGACAGCGTTGAACACATCATCGCCACCTTCCAGCAATTGCGCGACCTGGGGGTGAAGCTGGCCATCGACGACTTTGGTACCGGTTACTCATCCCTCAGCTACCTCAAGCGCATCCCGGTGGACTACGTAAAGATCGACCAGGCCTTTATTCGCGGGCTTGGCCAGGGACGCGAGGATGCGGCCATCACCCGTGCGATCATCGCCATGGCGCACGGGTTGGCGCTCAAGGTAGTGGCCGAAGGTGTGGAGGATCAGCAGCAGCTGGATTTCCTGCGCGGCGAGCAGTGTGACGAGGTACAGGGTTACCTGATCAGCCCGCCCATGCGGGCTGAAGGGCTGGCGGATTTGTTACGTAAAAATGCAGATTTTTCTTAACGCAGCGTAGGCCGCCTTTATGGCTACATAGCGCCTGCCCGCTGAATCAGGGGGGAGCGGGGCGATTTAGTGATGCATCGGACGGGCAAAACGACAATTCTTGTAGTATAACTACAAGCTTGCTACATCCCTGGCGTCTGCCAATAACAAGAGTCCTGCCCTTTGAACCTGTTGCAACATATCGCCCAGTCGCGCCACCTGTTACGCAAATCGGAACTCAAGGTTGCCGATCATGTGCTGCTTGACCCTGCGGCCGTGATGCACAGTTCCATGGCCGACCTGGCCCACAGCGTGGGCATCAGTGAGCCGACCATCGTGCGCTTCTGCCGCGCCATTGGTTGCTCCGGGTTTCAGGATCTGAAACTCAAGCTGGCGCAAAGCCTGGCTGCCGGTGCCAGCTTCGGCCAGTTTGCGATCCATGAAGACGACTCCGTCGCCGACTACAGCCTGAAAATCTTCGACACTACCTTGCACACCCTGATGGAAGTGCGTGAGAAGCTCGACCCGGTGGAGCTGCAAAAGGCCGTGACCGCGATGTCCCAGGCCCAGCGCGTGGAGTTCTACGGCTTTGGCGCGTCCGGCGCGGTAGCGGCTGATGCTCAGCACAAGTTCTTCCGCCTGCTGCTGACCGCCGCGGCCTACAGCGACCCGCACATGCAGGCCATGTCGGCGGTGACCTTGAAGCCCACTGACGTGGCCATCTGCATTTCCCAATCGGGTCGCTCCAAAGACCTGCTGATCACCGCCAACCTGGTGCGTGAGAGCGGCGCTTCGCTGATCACCCTGTGCCCGAGCCAGACGCCATTGGCGGAGTTGTCCACGGTGAACCTGGCGATCGACGTGCATGAAGACACCGAAATCTACACGCCGCTGACCTCACGCATTGCCCACCTGGTGGTGATCGACGTGCTGGCGATGGGCGTGGCCATGGCCCGTGGCCCGAGCCTGGTCAACCACCTCAAGAGCGTGAAGCGCAGCTTGCGTAGCCTTCGCCTCTCGCCAAAATCCGTCAAAGCCCTCGACGACTAAGCCCAGGCCATACTTGGTCAAAATGTGGGAGCTGGCTTGCCTGCGATAGCGGTGGGTCAGTTGATAAGGTGGCGACTGGCAGGCTGCTATCGCAGCATAGGTATCTACACATCTTTGGTGTGACGCTGGACCTGTGGCGAGGGAGCTTGCTCCCGTGACGGACTGACAGCCGACGCTGATCTAACTGACACGCCACGATCCAAATGTGGGAGCTGGCTTGCCTGCGAAGACGGTCTGACAGCCGACGCTGGTGTACCGAGTACATATCCATTTCTGCGGTAACGGCCACTTAGGGTTCCGCCCTGACGGCGGCTCACTTTGCAAAAGCGGCAAAGTAAGCAAAACGCTCTTGCCCCACCACTCGGCACCTCGCTTGGGCTCGGTGTGCCCGAACGCAGACTTGAATCCGTGGGCCGCCGCCACGCGCCATCCATGGCGCGGGGCGGCTAACCCGGCGTCCTGCCGGGTTACCCACGAATTCAAGCCTGCGTTCGGCCAGCGTGGTTTAACGGGGCGCCTGAGATCAAAATCAAAAGCAGATCAAGAGCAGATCAAGAGCGACTCGCTTCGCATCGTGGTTACCGTCTGCTGTTACAACCCACAAGTTGCGTAGATACCTATGGCTATCGCAGGCAAGCCAGCTCCCACATGGTTTTGCGCCAGCTTCGCAAGATTCATCATCCTGTAACCCCCGCGCCGCCAAACCGTCATCCCCCACGCCCATCCTGTACTCCCCGTACTCGCATTGGGAGACTCCAAATGACCCGGCCCTACGAAGACAGCAACAGCACCGTCAAGACCCGTCGTCAGCAGGAAGACCAGCGCCGCATGGCGTTCCGTCGCGCCATCGAAGACCGTTGCGAGGAGCGCCAGTTGCTCCAGAGCATCAGCGACTACCCGGAACTGCATTGGCAGGCACCCGTGGCTGCCCAGCGAAACGCTCAGCCAGCGCGCTGATCTGCACCCGTTCGCTGCGAATAAAGCCCAGGAACGCATGGGCCACCGGTGACAGGCGTTTAGCCTTGGCCTGCACCAGGCACCAACTGCGGTACAGCGGCAGTTCTTCCACCGGCAGCTCCTTGAGCCCGCCGGTGGCCAGCTCCAGGTTCAAGGCGTGGCGCGTCAGCAGGGCCACGCCCAACCCTGCCGCCACGCACTCACGCTGTGCCTCCGCCGAGGCCACTTCCACCGTCTGGGTGAAGTGCACGCGTTTTTCCTTGAAGTACTCTTCGCAGGCCAGCCGCGTGCCAGAGCCCGGTTCGCGGATGAGCAGGGTGTAAGGCTCCAGGTCCTGCAGGCGCAGCGGCGCTTGCAGGCTCAAGGGATGATCCGGCAATGCCACGGCCACAATCGGGTTGTTGAGAAACGGCAAGAACTCCAGGCCCATGTCCTGGGGCACCATGGACATGATCACCAAGTCGTCGCGGTTGTCCGAGAGCCTACGGATCACCTGGGCACGGTTGACCACCGTGAGCTGCAATTGCACTTCCGGATGCTGGCGCTTGAAGGCGGCGAACAGATGCGGCACGAAATACTTGGCGCTGGATTCCACCGCCAGTTTCAGTTGGCCTTGCAGTGAACCCTGCATGTCCGACAGCTGCATATCGAGGTTTTCCAAGCGCCCGAAAATATCGCGGCTGGCCCGTTGCAGGGCTTCGGCAGCCTCGGTCATGTAGAGCTTTTTGCCAACATAGTCGAACAGCGGCTGACCGATCAGCTCTTCCAACTGACGAATTTGCAGGCTGACCGCCGGTTGGGTGAGGGACATTTCCTCGGCGGCACGGCTGTAGGAACGCAAATCACACACTTCATTGAAGATCTGCAATTGACGCAATGTCATACGCATCAATGACTTACGCATTTTATAAGCCCTTAGCTCCCCGGTCGTCCGGCCAACTATAAGTCTTTACTTATACACAACCCAATAATTATTGATTTTTGTTAATTCTCCTGTGCGCATAGTGTGTGTCTCGCGACTGTCATGAAACATTTGGTCACGCACCGGCCCGGCTGCAACGGGTCGAAGCACGCAAATCGGCTCAAGGGAATTTCCAAGTGATAAAAAAGATCCTGATCGCCAACCGTGGTGAAATTGCCGTACGAATCGTGCGTGCCTGCGCCGAGATGGGCATTCGCTCGGTCGCGGTTTATTCGGACGCCGACCGCCACGCGTTGCACGTCAAGCGTGCCGACGAAGCCCACAGCATCGGTGCCGAGCCACTGGCCGGTTACCTGAACCCGCGCAAGCTGGTGAACCTGGCGGTGGAAACCGGTTGCGATGCGCTGCACCCCGGCTACGGCTTCCTGTCGGAAAACGCCGAGTTGGCAGACATCTGTGCCGAGCGCGGCATCAAGTTTATCGGCCCCTCGGCAGAAGTGATTCGCCGCATGGGCGACAAGACCGAAGCGCGCCGCAGCATGATCAAGGCCGGTGTGCCGGTTACGCCGGGCACCGAAGGCAACGTCGCCGACATCCATGAAGCCCTCACCGAAGGCGACCGCATCGGTTACCCGGTGATGCTCAAGGCCACCTCCGGTGGCGGCGGGCGTGGCATTCGTCGTTGCAACAGCCGCGAAGAACTCGAACAAGCCTTCCCCCGCGTGATTTCCGAAGCCACCAAGGCCTTCGGTTCGGCGGAAGTGTTCCTGGAAAAATGCATCGTCAATCCCAAGCACATCGAGGCGCAGATCCTTGGTGACAGCTTTGGCAACGTGGTGCACCTGTTCGAGCGTGATTGCTCGATCCAGCGTCGCAACCAGAAGCTGATCGAAATCGCCCCTAGCCCGCAACTCACCCCGGAACAGCGCGCCTACATCGGCGACCTGTCGGTGCGCGCGGCCAAGGCTGTGGGCTACGAGAACGCCGGCACCGTGGAGTTCCTGCTCGCCGAGGGCGAGGTGTACTTCATGGAGATGAACACGCGGGTGCAGGTGGAACACACCATCACCGAAGAAATCACCGGCATCGATATCGTTCGTGAGCAAATCCGCATCGCCTCCGGCCTGCCGTTGTCGGTCAAGCAGGAAGACATCCAGCACCGGGGTTTCGCGTTGCAGTTTCGTATCAACGCCGAAGACCCGAAGAACAACTTCCTGCCAAGCTTCGGCAAGATCACCCGTTACTACGCCCCCGGCGGCCCCGGCGTGCGTACCGACACGGCGATCTACACCGGTTACACCATCCCGCCGTTCTACGACTCCATGTGCCTGAAACTGGTGGTGTGGGCGTTGACCTGGGAAGAAGCCATGGACCGCGGCCTGCGTGCCCTGGACGACATGCGCCTGCAAGGCGTGAAGACCACCGCCGCCTACTACCAGGAAATCCTGCGCAACCCGGAATTCCGTAGCGGCCAGTTCAATACAAGCTTTGTGGAAAGCCACCCTGAGCTGACCAACTACTCGATCAAGCGCAAACCCGAAGAGCTGGCCCTGGCCATCGCCGCCGCCATCGCCGCCCACGCAGGCCTGTGAGGAATATAACAATGAGCAAGAAGATCTTCGTAACCGACACCATCCTGCGCGACGCCCACCAATCGTTGCTGGCCACCCGCATGCGCACCGACGACATGCTGCCGATCTGCGACAAGCTCGACAAAGTCGGCTACTGGTCCCTGGAAGTCTGGGGCGGCGCAACCTTCGACGCCTGTGTGCGCTTTCTCAAGGAAGACCCGTGGGAGCGCCTGCGCCAACTGCGCGCCGCGCTGCCTAACACACGCCTGCAAATGCTGCTGCGCGGCCAGAACCTGCTGGGCTACCGCCATTACAGCGACGACGTGGTCAAAGCCTTCGTGGCCAAGGCGGCGGTCAACGGTATCGACGTGTTCCGCATTTTCGATGCAATGAACGACGTGCGTAACCTGCGCGTGGCCATTGAAGCGGTCAAGGCCGCTGGCAAGCATGCCCAGGGCACCATCGCCTACACCACCAGCCCGGTGCATACCGTGGAAGCGTTCGTGGCCCAGGCCAAGCAATTGGAAGCCATGGGCTGCGACTCCATCGCGATCAAGGACATGGCTGGCCTGCTCACGCCCTACGCCACTGGCGAGCTGGTCAAGGCACTCAAAGCCGAGCAGAACCTGCCGATCTTTATCCACTCCCACGACACCGCCGGCCTGGCCGCGATGTGCCAACTCAAGGCCATCGAAAACGGTGCCGACCATATCGACACGGCCATCTCCAGCTTTGCCTGGGGCACCAGCCATCCGGGCACCGAGTCGATGGTCGCTGCCCTTAAAGGCAGCGAGTTCGACACCGGCCTCGACCTGGAACTGCTGCAAGAGATCGGCCTGTACTTCTACGCCGTGCGCAAGAAGTACCACCAGTTCGAAAGTGAATTCACCGCCGTCGACACCCGTGTGCAAGTCAACCAGGTGCCGGGCGGGATGATCTCCAACCTGGCCAACCAGCTCAAAGAGCAAGGCGCTCTGAACCGCATGAGTGAAGTGCTGGCCGAGATCCCGCGGGTTCGTGAAGACCTCGGCTTCCCGCCACTGGTAACGCCGACCTCGCAGATCGTTGGCACCCAGGCGTTCTTCAACGTGCTGGCCGGTGAGCGCTACAAGACCATCACCAACGAAGTGAAGCTCTATCTGCAAGGCGGTTACGGCAAGGCGCCGGGAACGGTGAACGAAAAACTGCGCCGCCAGGCCATCGGCAGCGAAGACGTGATCGACGTGCGCCCGGCGGATTTGCTCAAGCCGGAAATGACCAAGCTGCGCGGCGAAATCGGCGCACTGGCCAAGTCCGAAGAAGACGTGCTGACCTACGCCATGTTCCCGGACATCGGGCGCAAGTTCCTCGAAGAGCGCGACGCAGGCACCTTGGCTCCTGAAGTGCTGTTGCCGATCCCCGAAGCGGGCGGCGTGGCCCGTGCTGGCGGCGAAGGCGTACCGACCGAATTCGTTATCGACGTGCACGGCGAAAGCTACCGCGTGGATATCACCGGTGTCGGCGTGAAGGCCGAAGGCAAGCGCCACTTCTACCTGTCCATCGACGGCATGCCGGAAGAAGTGGTGTTCGAACCGCTCAACGAGTTTGTCAGCAGCGGCGGCAGCAAGCGCAAGCACGCGACTGAACCGGGCCATGTCAGCACGGCGATGCCGGGCAATATCGTTGATGTGCTGGTCAAGGTCGGCGACGTGGTCAAGGCCGGCCAGGCCGTGCTGATTACCGAAGCCATGAAGATGGAAACCGAAGTGCAGGCAGCGATTGCCGGCAAGGTGAGCGCTGTACATGTGGCCAAGGGCGACCGGGTGAACCCTGGCGAAATCCTGATTGAGATCGAAGGCTGATCACAGCCTTCGAAACTAACGTTTAATCCTCGGGGGGGCAGGTGCTCCCCTTTTTTTTCGCGTGCAATTCAGGCGTTCACGGGATTAGAAGCTCATTTTCCACTGGCCCATCAGGCCTTGGTCGTGGCCATGGTTGCCGGCTTGGCTGGTATAGGTCAGGCCGACGCTGTGTTGGGTGGACAAGGCAAGGTCCAGGCCCGCTTGCAAGTCAAAGCTATCGCGGTCCAGGGCGGTGCCGGTGATGGTGTAACCGTCGATCAGGCCCGGCGCATAGCGCGAGGTTTGGCGGACCTGGCTGTTGACGTCGCCGTAGAGGTGTTTCCAGCTCGTGCTGAGGTGGGGCGTGAGGCTCATGTTGTTGTCGAAGCGATACAGCGTTGCCAGGCGCAGGCCAAAGGTGCTGTTCAGGTTTCGCTGGGTTTGTGGGCCGACGTTCAATGCGGTCACGCCGCCGCTCTCTTTGAAACGGTCGCGCTGATAGCGTTGGTAGCCGAGGCCGACGAAGGGTTCGACAGTGGAATCACCGCTGCCCAATTGATAGCCCAGTTCGGAGAACAGGGTCTGGCTGCTGGCGTTGTATTTGCTTTTGAGCGAGTCGTGGTAATTGAGCAGGCTGACGCTGCGTTTGTTCTGCCCGGCATGGTTGCTGTAGATCGCCCCCAGGCGCAGGGCGAAGGGGCCGTCCTGGCGCACGGCGTAGCCGCCCAGGTGCCAGCTGTCCAGGTCGGCGGCATAACGCGGGGCATCGAAGCGGCTAGAGGTCTTGGCGCCCATGACACCCACCCGCCAGGCATGGTCGACCGCCCAGTCGGCGCCCAGCAACAGGCCTTGGGTATCGTGTTTCAAGCCGGCGCTGCCGTGTTGTGCGTCTAGGCTGCCGCCGTTGCCCAGGCCTTGCACCCAGAAGTGGCCGTCGTCGTCAGTAGGCAGTGTGCGCAGAGTGGCCAGCAATTGGCGGCTCAGGTGCTGGGTGGTGGCCTGGGTTGCGGTGGCCAGGTTGGCGTTTTGGCTGGCGGCCAGTTGCTCAAGGGCTGCACCGATCCCTCCGGGTTGTTTGCTCAATTGTTCGAGCGATTTTTGCAGGTCCTTGAGGTCTTCCGCGTCCAACTCGCCGGAGGCCACCAGTTGAATCACTGCCGGCTCCAGCACCTTGGCGACTTGCAGGCCGTTGTGCGAAGTGGCCTGCTGAGTGAGGAACCCGTCGAAGGGCGGTGGAATGGGCGGCGCTTCGAACGGGGGTATAAATACTCCGCTATAGTCGGCGGCGTCATAGGGATAGCTGCCGTAGGGCTTGTATTCAATATCGCCTCGCGCATGGGCTGGCTGAAAACTTGCGGCCACTGCCAAGCTGATGACGATTGCGATTCTTTGAAGTGTAAAGGGCATGAATTCCCAACCTCTGATGAATGAGGCCGGGAATTTAGGCGAGGCGCGGGGGGATAACTGTCAGCCTATCGACCGCTGATGTGCGGGAGTTGTCTCTAGTACGGTGCGATTAAAAACTCATCTGCCATTGGCCGGTCAGCGCATGGTTGCGGCTGTTGCTGCCCACTTCGCCGGTATAGCCCAGGCCCAGGCGATGACGGGCGGATAAGCCTACGTCCAGGCCTGCTTCGAGCAACAGGCTGTCGCGGTCCAGGGCGCTGCCTTGCACATTGAAGGCGGTGCCACCGGCCAGGAAAGCCTGGCGTGTGGTGCTGTCGACATCGCCATAGGTGTGCTTCCAGCCAACGCTGGCACGAGGTGTGAGGCTGACGCCGTTGTCCAGCTGGCTCAGGTGCGCCAGGCGCAGGCCGAAGGTGCTGCTGAAGTTGTCCTGGGTCTGGCCCTCGACGTGCAGCGCAGCGGCGCCGCCTTTTTCGTTATAGCCGTCGCGCTGGTAGCGCTGGTAGCCGAGGTTGGCGAACGGTTCTGCGCTCAAGCGACCGCTGCCCAGGGCGTAGCCCAGTTCCGCAAAAGCCTGCTGGCTGTTGGCGTCATAGTCGCCTTTGGGGCGGTCGTTAAAACCGTTGAAGGCCACCGTGCGTTTACTGTCGCCCTGGTGCCCGCTGTAGGCCGCACCCAGGCGCAACGCCAATGGGCCGCTCTGGCGCAGGGCATAGACGCCGGCGTGCCAGCTGTCGACGCTGCCGTCCACACCGGTGGTGTCCAGGTCGGTCTTGGAGTAACCGCCCAGCACACCCAGGCGCCAGTCGCTGTCCAGCGCCCAATCGGCGCCGAGCACTGTGCCTTTGGTGCGTTGGGTCAAGCCGTTGCTGCCGTGCTCGCCATCAAGCTTGCCGTAGCTGCCGATGCCTTGCAGCCACAGTCGGCCGCGGGCATTCGGGTCATTGAGGTTGCGCACCTCGGCGGGCACGCCGGTGGCGGCCAGTACCGGTGTATCTTTGTCATTGAGCCCTACCAGCAGTCCCGCACCGCCGCCCACCTGGTGCATGGCGGCGAGCATGCTGTTGCCCACTTGCGCACTGGCATTGAGGGTGGCGCTGGTGAGGTTGGCGGTGCTGCTGCCCGCCAGTTGCTCGATAGCGGCACCGGCTGTGCCGGTGGTGGTATTGAGCAGGGCGTTGTACAGCGGATTAGTCGTGCCCAGGCCCGCCAGGCTGTTGGCGGCGCTGGCGCCGTTGCCGGTGTTGGCGAACTGGTTGAAGGCGATGTCGTTACGGGTGTACGTAAGGCCGACCTGAGTGGCGCTGTAATCCAGGGTTGGGGTCAGGAAGGCGTAGTCGCTGGTGACCTTGCCAAACGTGCCGTTGATGCTACCGGCTTGCAGCACGCTGTAATGGCTTTGCCACGGGTAGGTGCCTTCGCCGGGGTTGACCGCCAGGGTCGCCCCATTAAGGTAAGCGGTGCCGCCGACCTTGATCGGTGCGCTACTGCCGTCGGCGTTGACGCCATAGGCGAGGGTCGAGCCGCTGCCCATGCGCAAGTCACGGCTGATGCTGGCGGTGCCCAATACGGTGTTGGTCTGCAGCGTGCCGTTGACCAGCAGGCTGCCCACCGAGCCGCCGCCGGCATACACACCGCCTGCGTCGACCGTCACGTTACCGGCAATGCCGCCTTGGTTGACCAGCGTGGCACCGCTGGAAATCTCGCCGCCGTCGCTGAAGTCACCCTGGCCGGTCAACGTCCAGGTGCCTTGCTTGACCTCCAACCGTTCGAGGTTGCGGCTGTCGCCAAAACTGCCACCGGCGACGTCGTCCAGGGTCAGTCGGTCGTAACCGCTGCCGCCGTCCACCCTGCCGATAAAGCGGCTGCCGTTGCGCAAGATCAGCTGGTCATCGCCGCCGCCCAAATCCAGGGCCAGGCCATTACTGCCGCTTATGGTGCCGCTGTTGATGACCGTGTCGGCAAAGTTGCCGACGAACTTCACGCCAAAGCCATCCAGGCCTTCAATCGTGCCGTGGTTCTCCAGGGTGGTGGCCGCGAGCCCCGGCCCGTCGCTGCCGTCGTCCACCAGGATGGCATTGTTGGCACCACTGATCAGCGCGCCTTTGGCGTTGTAGAGAGAGCCACCGCCCAGGGCGATCCCTTCGCTGCCGTTGGCGAAGCCGTTCTTGTCGACACCCCCGGCGCCTACACCCTGGATAACACCGTAATTTTCGATATGGGCGACCTTGTCGATGTCCACACCGTCACCGTCGCCATCCGGTTGCAGCCCGGAGAACGCGCCGATGATGGTGCCGTGGTTGACCACAGTGCCGTCGCCATCGGAACCAAAGCCCGAGCCGTTGCGGCCGATCACCGTGCCGTAGTTGGTCAGCGTGGCGCCCTCGTCCGTGGTGATGCCATGGCGGCCACCGGAAATCAGGCCGTAATTGGTGACCGTCACGCCGCTGGCGGAGTCGATGTCCACGCCATCGAACTTGTCATCGCGGGAGAAGGTGTCGCCGGTGGAAATCTCGCCGTAGTTAGTGATAGAGGCGTTGGCGCCGGTCTTCATGCCGTCGCTGGCCTCCCCGCGAATCAAGCCACCGGCACGGTTGATGATCGTGGTGGTGACGTTACTGCTGCGCAGCGCATCCAGGTCCAGCCCTTGGCCGGTGGCCGAGCGAAGGGTGCCGCTGTTGTCGATCAGCACGCTGCCGCTGGTAAAGTTACTGTTGATGCGCAACGCATCATTGGCGCCTTGGATCACCCCACCGGCAAGGTTGTAAATGCTGTACCTGCGCTCCCCGCTGACACTGCCCGAACTGTCGATACCCCGGCCGCCACTGGAGACCAGCTTACCCGCGTTAGTCACCACCACCCCCGCACTGCGGGTGCCGTCCTTGAGCGTCACTGCTACCCCGGAGGTTGTAATGCTGCCAGGCGCCGACGTGGTCAACGTATCACTGCCACCCAGGGTTTGCCCCTGGGTGGTAGGCGCGTCGATCTGCAGGGTCTTGGCTGCGGCTGCTTCGATGAAACCACCGCCGGCCAACAGGGTGATGGCGAGCGCGAGGCGTTGTGGAGACGGGGGCATGCTGGGCGACCTTGTTATGGCAAGCGAGTCGACTGGTATAGCGCAAGGTCGTTGCAGGAATGTGTCGCAGAGATGACGGTCAAGTCGTATGCATTAAATTGCATATCTTCCGGTCTTTCTCCTCCATATCTGCATTTTAATGCATATATAAAGACGCTCTATGAGTGAGAAATGCACTATATTGCATGTGTCGCTCTCATCACTGCTTAGCAGGTGCACTAAATTGCAGAAAGACACCGCTTACTCTTTGACGCTGCAGATTTTCACCGCCGGGCACTGGCATGATGCTATGCGGCTTGAATTTCCTGAACCGCAACGGGGTTTTGTCGGGCCCTGCAGGTTTCATTACCGCCAGGATTATCTGGCCGATCACCTCGAAGAGATCCAGCAGCCTTTTTGCTACGCGGCCAGTGCCCGGTTCCCGCTGGATTGGGACGTTACGGTGCTCAAGTCAGCCCCCGCTTTTTTGCACGATATTGCGCCAGCCGGCGCAGCCAAGCGCTTTTTGATGCAGCGTCTTGGTCGTGAGAAACCCCAGGCCATCGATGACGACTTGTTCTTGCTGGGGCGCAGTACGCCGGCGCCGATTGGCAACATGCGGATCAAGGAGTCCATCCAAGCCCTGAGCGGTGAAACACCGATGGGATTTGCACGACATGAGGTCGTCAGTCGCGATAGCCGCTTCCTGGAATATGCCTATGAACAAGGTGCTGCCATCGGCGGTGCTACCGGAGCAGGGGGCGAGGCACCGAAATTGTTGATGACCCAAGGCGTAGATGGCTTGCTGTATCCAGACGCGATCCTGAATGACGCTGACGTCGCTCAGCACTGGTTCATCAAGTTCGCGCGCAACCAGGCTACGCAGACTGATCAAGATATCCTGCGAAGTGAGTACCACTATTACCGGGCGCTTGAGTCTCTTGGCATCGAAACGGTCGCCACCCAAGGGCTGGCGCTGGAAGAGGCGACAAAACCCAGCCTGTGGATGCATCGTTTTGATCGCAGGCTGGGTGAGGGCGGTGTTGAACGGCTGGCCGTCGAGTCGATCTATTCCTTGGCCGGTGTAACCACCCCTGGCAGCTACATGGATCATCTGGAGGTGGTGAGGCTGTTGGTCGATCAATGGCGAGCAGTGGGCCAAGAGGCCCAAATCGCAGATCTGGTCGCAGAGTACCTGCGCCGGGATTTGCTGAATAAAGTGCTGGGTAATTCGGATAACCACGGCCGCAATACATCGATCATCCGCGAGCCCAAGGCGCTGCGCCTGGCCCCCATTTATGATTTGGCACCCATGGTAATGGACGCTGAAGCCGTCACTCGAACCACCAAATGGCCCAAACCCTTGGAAATCGCCGGGGATATCAATTGGCGAGCGGTATGCGAGGCTCTGGCCGACCTCGTCGACCCCGAGCAAAGCTTTGAACGCCTGCGACAAACAGCCGAGCACCTGCGTGCATTACCGGATCTTCTGGTGACCAGTGGCGTGCCCGCTGTGACCTTGAATCACCCCAGCATCCCATTGGGCAAACTGGACCTGCGCCTCAAGCAGTGGGGGTTGAGATGACTACCAGCATGGACGCCCGTGCGTTGTTGATCGACAGCGTCGAACAAGGCTTGGCCGATGGCTCGCTCGAGCTGGGCGCCGCCGTGCGCCGCCTGCGCACCGAAGTGACCGGCCTGCACCAAAGCCAGTTCGCCAGAATGTGCAAGATCTCGGTGCGCACCCTGGTGCATATCGAACATGGCGAGGGCAACCCAACCCTGAAATCGCTGAATGCCGTGTTTCGGCCCTTCGGTTTGCAGATGGGCGTGGTCAAGGTGCGGCGCAACGGGCCCTGACCTTCAACCGCGCCGCACGTAGCCCTTGCCGAAATGCCGCTCCATGCGCGCCTGGATCAATTCCAGCCCCAGGGACATCACCCAATAAATGATCGCCGCCGTCGTGAGCATCTCGATATAGCGGTAGCTTGAACGGCCATAGGACTGCGCCAGGAACATCACTTCCCACACGCCCATCACCGAAATCAGGGAGGAGTCCTTGAGCATCGAGATGAACTGGTTGGTGGCCGGCGGGATGATGGTGCGCATGGCCTGGGGCAGGGTCACGTGCCAGAAGATCGCCCTGTCGCGCATGCCCAGGGCCAGCGCGGCCTCGCGTTGGCCATGGGGCACGCCGAGGATGCCGGCGCGGAAAATCTCGCTCAGGTAGGCGCCGTAGTTCAGCGACAGCGCGATGATCCCGGCGACGATGGCGCCTGGCACCAGCCCCAGTTGCGGCAGGCCCAGGTAGATCAACAGGATCTGGATCAGCAGCGGTGTGCCGCGAAAGAACGAGGCGTAGAAACTGGCGATGCCGAACGCCACCGCACTTTTCGACAGGCGCCCCAATGCGGTGATAAAGCCCAGCACCGATGAGGCGACGATGGCGCACAGGCACAAGAACAGCGTTAGCGCCGCGCCTTGCAGGAAGCCGTTGGGCGCAAGGTGCAGGCCGACCAGGTTGGGCAGCTTGTCGAGGATGATCGAGAACTTCAGGTCAAAGCTCAGGAAGAAACTCGCAAACAGGGCGAACAGTGCCGCCCAGGTCAGGTAAAGCCGTAGGCGAAAACTCATCGGCTGATATCGGCGCCGATCCATTTTTGCGACAGCGCGCTCAAGGTGCCGTCCTGCTTGAGCTGGGCGAAGACCTCACGCACTTTGCTGTCCCACTGCGGGTCGCCTTTCTCGATGGCCACCGAGTTGGGCTCCGAGTACAGCGGCGCACCGGCGAGCTTGAAGCGCTTGTCCTGGCTCAGGCGCGGCTGCGCGGTGACCAGGTTGGTGAGGATCGCGTCCAGGCGCACGCCAGCGCCCAAGCCCAGATCCTGGAACGCCACGTTGTCGGTGTCGTACGGGGCGATCTGCACCTCCTCGAATGGGTACTGCAATTGCGTGTCTTCAGCGCCTTCGATCACCAGGTTCTTGTTCAAGTAGCTTTCGTAGCTGGAGGCGCTGGTGAGGCCGACTTTCTTGCCGCTCAGGTCCCGGGCTTCGTGGATGCGATCGTCCTTGGCATTGACCACGATCACGGCCTGCGAAGCGTAGTACTCCACCGGGAAGTCGAACACCTCGGCGCGTGCTTTGCTAGGGGTCATGGAGCAGATGCAAATGTCGTAGCGCCCGCTCCAGCGGCCGGCGGCGATCACGTCCCAGGACGGGGTTTCCAGGCGCAACTTTACGCCCAGTTTTTGTGCCACGGCCTTGGCCACGTCCACGTCGAAACCGTCGAGCTGGTTCTGGTCATTGAGAAATGAAAACGGCGGATAGCTTTCCATCAGCACGCCGACCAGTTCTTTCTTTTGCTCGACACGATCCAGCGTGGCACCGCCAAAGGCTTGGGTTGAAGCAGCCAACATCGTCAGGCCCAGGGCCAACAGCGGTCTGAATTTCAAAATCGAACACCCGAATAAAAAAGAGGTTGTTATTAACCGAACGGTACGCATTAAATAGTTATAAGAACGACTCTCATAGTGAGTTATTTTCATAAGCATATGAGTAAAAAGCATATGGGCGCAGTAAGCACAGTAATTCTCGATGGCGGCATGGGCCGTGAACTGCAACGCCGTGGCGCGCCGTTCCGCCAGCCGGAATGGTCGGCACTGGCCTTGAGCGAAGCGCCGCAAGCGGTGGAGGCGGTGCACGCGGCCTACATCGACAGTGGTGCCAATGTGATCACCAGCAACAGTTACGCGGTGGTGCCGTTCCACATTGGCGAAGCGCGGTTTGCCGAAGAAGGCCAGGCGCTGGCCGCCCTGGCCGGTGAGTTGGCGCGACGGGCGGTGCAAGCCTCCGGTAAAACCGTGCAGGTCGCCGGCTCACTGCCGCCGCTGTTTGGCTCTTATCGCCCTGATCTGTTCCAGGCCGAGCGCGTCAGTGAGTTGCTCACCCCCTTGGTGAACGGCCTGGCCCCGCATGTAGACCTGTGGCTGGCGGAAACCCAGAGCTCGATCGCGGAAGCACGGGCGATCCATGCCGGGCTGCCTAAGGATGGCAAGCCGTTCTGGCTGTCGTTTACCTTGAAAGATGAAGACACCGACGAGGTCCCGCGCCTGCGCTCCGGCGAACCGGTGGTGGACGCAGCCGAGGCGGCGGCGCAACTGGGCGTGCAGGTATTGCTGTTCAACTGCAGCCAGCCGGAAGTGATCGGCGCGGCCATTGATGCGGCGCGGGCAACCTTCGAACGATTGGGTGTAGCGATTCAGATCGGCGCCTACGCCAACGCCTTCCCACCGCAACCCAAGGAAGCCACGGCCAACGATGGCCTGGACCCGTTGCGCGACGACCTCGACCCGCCGGGTTACCTGCACTGGGCGGCAGATTGGCAAGCGCGCGGCGCTAGCCATCTGGGTGGATGCTGCGGCATCGGACCGGAGCATATTGCGGTGCTGGCCCAGCGCCTGACCCACTGATTCACCGCTGGTCAAAACTGTGGGAGCGGGCTTGCTCGCGAAAACGATGGTTCAGTCACAGCAGTGTTGCCTGGCACTCCGTATTCGCGAGCAAGCCCGCTCCCACATTGTTTTATGGTGAGGTTCAGCCTCGGCACTCTGTGAGTGTCTTCAGTTGGCCCGAACCACTCTGGTTCGCCTCCGACAACCACGCCTCAAACCCGGCACCGACCTTCGGCCATTCCGAATCCAGGATCGAATACCACGCCGTATCGCGGTTCTGTCCCTTAACCACCATGTGCTGGCGGAACACCCCTTCAAAACTGAACCCCAAGCGCTCGGCTGCGTACTTGGAACGTGCGTTGCCGTTGTTGCACTTCCACTCCAGCCGACGGTAGCCCTGCTCGAACGCATACTTGGCCAGCAGGTACACCGCTTCGGTGCTTTTCGGCGAGCGCTGCATCGGTGCGCCGAAGGTGACGTGGCCGATTTCGATACGCCCTTGCGCCGGGACGATGGACATCAGGCTGAGGATGCCCTGGACCTGGCCCGTCGCACGGTCGATCACGCTGAAAAAGTACGGGTCGTTGTGGGCGGCGTGGTTGTTCAGCCAGGCATCGAAGGCACTGCGCTCGGTGAACGGGCCGTAGGGCAAATAATCCCACAGCTTCGGGTCGGCCCCTGGGCCTTCAAGGGCTTGCCACAGTTGGTCGGCATGGCGCGCCGGGTCGAGCTTTTCCAGGTGGATAAAACGCCCTTCAAGCAGGTGCGCGGTGGGCGCAGGGGCGCCTTTCCAGTCGGTGAGGGAAGTAGTCATGCTGCGCTCCTTAGAGACCTTTGCGAAATTGAATGAAGCCTGGGCGTTCGGCGATGCGCTCGTAGAGCTGGATCGCGGTGGCGTTGGTCTCATGGGTCAACCAGTGCACCTTGCAGCAGCCATCGGCCTTGGCGGTGGCGTAGACGAATTCAATCAACTGACGACCCACGCCGGTGCCACGTTGAGCCGGGTCTACCAGCAAGTCCTGCAGGTAGCAGGAGTTCTCGATGCTCCAGTTGGAGCGATGGTAGATGAAGTTGACCATGCCCACCGCCTTGCCGTCCTGCCAGGCCAGTGCCGAATGGGTCGGCTCGCTGGGGTCGATCAGGCGTTGCCAGGTGCTCTGGCTGACGGCGTCCGGCAGTTCGGTGTTATAGAACTTCAAGTACGCCTGCCACAGCGGTAACCAGGCGGCGTGGTCAGCCGCTGTAACCTGGCGAATGTCGATCAAGCTCATTCTGAAACTCCTTGGGGAATAAAGCGGGCCAGGGTCTGGTCGCGTACATCGGCACTGGCGGCCAGGCCGTCACGCACACCGGCCATGTCGGCCGCGCTGCGGTTCTGGCTGAGTTTGCGTTTGCCCACCAGGCGCTCGATCGGCAGGGCGAAGCCGACGATGGCTTTGAGCATGCCGTCAATGTAGTCCGCCGGTGCGTCGCTGACACGCCAGGGTTGGGCGCGGCCGCTTTCATGGCGGTCGGTGAGGGCGGTGACCACCTTGAGCAAGCGCTCGGCGTCACTGAACACCTCAGGCGTGCCATAGGCGTGCACGGCGATGTAGTTCCAGGTAGGCACCACTTTGCCGTGCTCGGCCTTGGCGGGGTAAAACGCCGGGCTGATATAGGCGTCGGCACCGGCGAAGATCACCAGCGCCTCACTGCCATTTTGCAGCTCGCGCCATTGTGGGTTGGCCCTGGCCAAGTGACCGTACAGCGTGCCGTTGGGCCCTTCATCGGGGTTGAGCAGCAAGGGCAAGTGGCTGGCTTGCAGGCCGTTTTCACCCACGGTTACCAACTGCGCCAGACGGGTGTGCTGGATCAGTTGCTGGATTTCGGGCAAGTCATCGAGAGCAAAGGCGCGGGGTGTGTACATGGAGATTTTCCTTGGCGAATGCCTGCATCCTAGGCAGGCTATTGGTTCGTTGTAAGAGCCATCTAGCGCTATTTTCATAGGTCCAATATGCCGCCCATTTCGCCGCCGTTGTCCTTCAACCCCGCCGGTATCGAGTTGGACCGCCGTCAGGGCCTTACGCGCCAACTCTATGAGGCCCTGCGCCAGCGGGTGCTCGATGGGCGACTGGTCAGTGGCACGCGGTTGCCCGCAACCCGAGATCTGGCGGCGGCCTTGTCGATTTCCCGCAACAGCGTGGTGCGCGCCTACGATCAGCTGTATGCCGAAGGGTTTATCGAGAGCCGGGTAGGTGATGGCACCTACGTTGCCCAATTGCCGATGGCCAAAAAACTATCCACAAAAGTATCCACAGGGTTGTCAACAGGCTTATCCCCAGGGTTATCCACAAAATGGGCGAATTTACCCGAAGATTTGGACGATGAAGTTATCCACAGTGCCGGGTTGGCGCGGATAAAAGACCATCACTTGCCCCAGCCGCCTTTGGGGCCGCCTCGGGCCTTTCGCGTGGGTGTACCGGCCTTTGATCTGTTCCCGTTTGAGGTTTGGGCCAAGCTTAATGGGGCGTTCTGGCGCAAACCCGACCTGGAACAGCTGTGCTATGGCGACCCCGCAGGTGACGGCCGTCTGCGCGGTTTGATCGCCGCGTACCTGCGCAGCTCGCGCGGCATGCAGTGCACGGCTGAACAAATTGTGATCACCAGTGGCGCACAGCAGGCCATCAGCCTTTGTGCACAGTTGCTGGTAGAGCCTGGGGACGGCGTGGCGGTGGAAAACCCCGGTTACCGCGCGGCCGGCCATGCATTCGCGTTGGCCGGCGGGCGACTGCATGGCGTGCCGGTCGACGGCGAGGGCATGGATTGCCAAGTGCTCGGTACTCTCAATGACTGCCGTGTGGCGTATGTCACGCCTTCCCATCAGTACCCGCTGGGGGTGGTGATGAGCCTGGCACGGCGCCTGGAATTGCTGGCCTGGGCCGAACGTTCAGGCGGTTGGATCGTGGAGGACGATTACGACGGTGAGTACCGCTACAGCGGCGCGCCGCTGTCACCGTTGGCTGCGCTGGATCGCAATGGCCGCGTGCTGTACGTCGGCACCTTCGGCAAGGTAGCGTTCCCGGCGTTGCGCCTGGGTTACCTGGTGTTGCCCCCGGGCCTGGTGCAAGCCTTCACCCGGCGCCGTGCCGTGGACGTGCGCCACTCCGAAGTCAGCACCCAGGCGGTGATGGCCGAGTTTATGGCGGCGGGGCATTTCCAGCGCCACATTCGCCGCATGCGCCGCGCCGCATTGAGCCGACGCAATGCTTTGCTGGCCGGTTGGCCCGATGGCTTGCCCGGCGTCGGGCCCTTGCCCAGCGTTGCGGCCGGGCTGCACATGACGGTGCGGGTGGAAAGCCTGGCACGTGAACAGGTACTGCTCGCCCAGGCCCATGCTGCAGGTGTCGAAATCAACGGCCTGAGCAGCTATTGGTTGGCAGGCGCCAGCCCACCTGCGGACCAGCGTGCCGGCCTGGTGATGGGGTTTGCCGCCGTGCCCGAAGCCGACATCGCACAAGCGCTGGCACGTTTGCATCAGGCGTGGTTGCCGTAAAGACGTTCAGGTGTTGAAGAACAGCGACTTGGCCAGTGGCTTGCCGATCTTGCGGCGGTGAATCTCGATGATGTCCCAGTCATTGGGGCCAGTGCGTTGATGAGACCCCCCGAGCCCTTGTTGTTCGCGAGTCTTGAGGTGGTCTGCGGTGAAATCCTCAAGGGCGGCATCCTTCGTCCCATAGTGAAAGTGCGCGTACCACAACACCCTGCCGCTCTCTTTATCGCGAATCTCGTACTCGTCCAAATAGCCCTTGTTGGGCCCTTTGAGTGCGCGGCGGCTCACGACCTTGACGATGCGGATCAAGCCTTGGCTATGCAGCCACTCCACGCGCTCGGCAGTGGGTGCTTGATGTTTGACCATCTCCAGATAGGTTTTTTTGCCGAGCCGATAAAACCGTTGTGCCGCCTCGTTGAGCTTACGGTTGGTCGAGGCGGCGGAAGTGTGATCGCTCTCGGTAAGGTTGCGGCGAGTCAGGGCCTCTTCAATGTTGTTGGATGCGCTTTCAAGCCTCCTGGCATAGGCATTGAACATGTCTTGAATGTCCTGCGGTGCGTGCCAGGGCTTCCTGGAGAACCCCTGGTTTTTGCGGATTTCAGTCTGTTCTCCATCCAGTAGCGTTTGCCCGGCGTTGATGCTGGTGTCCAGATCAACGGACGCAGGCGCAGATGGCTGTGACGAGGTTTTCTGCCGTTTGACCCACACGCCGGGCGCTTTTTCGTGGAACGTGGCGATCACTTTGCCGGTGACGCCGGCCTTGATGTCCACCAGGCTGCTGTCGGTTTCACGCGGTTCGCCCATCACCAGGCCGTGATGGCGTGTCTTGATGACTTTGCGCCGTGGCGGGGGCTCTGCCTTTGAGCTGCCGGGCTTGGGTTCCAGAGCTTTTTTCTGGCGTAGGAGGTAAGCCAGGTCGCGCACGGCCCGCTGGCTGAATTCGCCAATCTGCTGGCGTAGGCTTTCCAAGCGAGGCTTGAGCAGGTACCGCGGGTAATCGGCGTGCAGGTCCAGCAGGCGCTGATCGGCGCTGGAAAATTGCTCAACCAGGCTGTCCAAGACGTCAATGCGTTCATCCAGCGACGTACCGTTACCGCGTTCCACGATCTCAACGAAACTTTCGACGTTGAATTCGGCGGTATCGACGACCTGGCCCATTCGCTCGCGCAGTGTGGCTGGGATCTGGCTTTGCGCTTCGTCGATACACAGGTAGCGGCCCAAGCTGATATCCAGCGCCTTGAGTTCGATAAGCGTGAACGAGGGCAATGATTCCATGGTTTTACGAATGACGGCTGCGCCTTCATCTCCCAGGGCTTTGAGATCGCCGAAACGCTCGTTGATGAACGCCAGGCGCTCGATGATCCCCCTGTTCAGAGTGGACAGGTTTTGTGCGCTTTGTGCCTGGTCCTGATAGTTAATATCTGCCTCGGCTTCAAGGACGGGCGACGACGACAGCAGCGCCTCCTTGTAGCTCACCAGTTGCTGTTCCAAGGCAATCTGAGTCAATTGCACTTGTTGCTTCAGGTAGCCGCTCATGTTGCTCTGGTAGGTGGGCACCGTGTCGATGATGCTCAAGGACTTCAACTGGTTGATCGCTTCGTCGTATTCGACCAGCCGGCCATCGACTTTACCGAGGAACGCACTGCGCTGCTGGTCGGTGGAAGGGCCGGCAGCGGCGTCCAGCGCGGGCTTGGATTCAAGCACGTCCAGTTGTTTGCTGGCGGCGACCGCATCGAAAGCGTTGAGCGAAGTCTTGAGCGCCGAAATGCGCGCAGGCTGATCGACCTTGACTGCCCGTCGACGGTTTCGAAGGCCCCCGCCGCGCAGTCGCAGCCGAACATCCACAAACCACTGGCCCGCCAGGTTGCCGATCAGCGGTGGGCCGGTGCGCGATGGGGTGTTCGGGTCGATGACGATGACGCTGTCATTGTCGTCGACCATCACCTCGAACCAACGCTTGCCCACCGGGGCATACCACTTGTCTGCAAGCGCATAGAGATTCAGGTGGCGACCGGGGGTTTTGTTCTGTTCGCCCAGTGCCTCAGGTTTGGTCACGCTGAAGCTGTCGAGTGTGCTGGCCAGGCCCAGGTGACTATGACTCAGGGCCCCGCTGATGTGCACCGGGCCTTGATGCTTGGCGGGTACTTGGCTGTCGGGAATATTGGCTTGTTGATCTGCGCTGAATGTTGCCTCGGGCACCGCAGGCTTATCTATCGTTTGGAGGGCGGTTGATTCGGATTCGGTCTCGACCTTGGGCGCCTCGAAATGCTCCAGTGCGCTAGGGTGGCGCAGAGCGATGTGCAGGGTCAGCGCCATGCCCAGGTTGAGGAATACGTCCACCAGCGCTGTCCAGGACGCGGGCGAGTCGTCCTTGTTCACCGCTTCCTCGGCGGCTTGCAGGTCGTCCATGATTTGCCAGATCCAGGCGGCGACGCCAAGGGTGCGGCCCATGAACGGCAATGCGGCATTGAATATCTGCCAGCCGGCATGCCGAAAGGTCGCCCAGCGCTTTTGCACGTTGGACACCGATTGGCGGGTTGCCAATTCGACCAGGGCATTGGCATTGGCCTTGAACAGCGTGGCCAGTGTGTCATTGCCCACTTCTTCATCGGTCAGCGTGATCGGGCCGCTCATGTACAGCACGGTCAGAGGCTCGACCAGCGCACGCACCACCGTCCAAGGCGACGGCACGGTGTCGGGAAACACGTATTGGGCGTAATTGAACCGTTGTGCCTCGGGCAGCCAGGCCAAAACCGATTCGCGCAACGATCGTTCATGTTTGATGGCGTACAGCAGGTTTTGCCGCGACGCAAATTGCAGCAGCGCCGGTTCAAGCAGGGGCCGATAGAGCACGCAGGGGCCAGCGTCGGACTGTCGTGGGCCGATCACGAACATATTGGCGACCCCGTCTTGTTCATGCCCAGGGCGCAGGGTGGGCACGAACGCCAGGCAGCGGATGACGATAGGCTGCCCGTCCACCTGGCGCTCATGTTCCTGGGTACGCATCACCGCGGCGACATACCGGTAACCGCGTTCATCGATACCGCCCTGTTGGCGAATCTTCATCTGCAGGGCCAGCAGCGGCAATTGCACCTGCAAGTGGCTGGTGTAGAGCTGCTGTCGTCGGCTGGATTGCTGCGGGTCCTCGAGGAGTTTCTGTTTGACCAGGGCAGGGTAGTACTGGCCAATATCGATGTCTTCGATTACGTCTTTCAGGTAGCTGTAGGTCAGCCAGTCGGGTACGCCGTTGTCCTTGCCGTTGTAGTGCACCGTGGTATTGCCGGTGGGCAGGCCGGTGAGGTTCTCCAGGGCCAGGTCGATCAGGCTGCGATGGGTAATGTCCACGGTATCGGGGATGATAAAGGTGCCCCACAGGACCGGGCTCTCGATGACGATCTCGATCTTGTCCAGGTTCAGGTGCGCGTTCTCTTTCGGAGCACGGATGCGGCTTTGCAACTGGGTTCGCGCATAGTCACGAATGGCTGGAATGCCGTCCTGGAACGTCTCGCCTTGGTAGTGGGTGTGCAGGTGGGCCAGGTCGATCAGGTAGCGGCTGTAGGCGGCGGTATCGGAGTCTGATGCCGACGCCAGCCAGTTGGGAAGTTGTTGGTGAATGTCGCGGATACTCGACAGTTGATGATCGCTCATCTCTTCAATGCTGGGCACGATGCTCACCACGCCGGGGGCACGGGGTTGTTCCCGCACATCCGTCTCGCCGAAACTGGCAATCACCTGTATTTGCAGCGAAATCAGGATGCAGGCCAGGGCATCGAAGAAGTTGCCGTCGGGTTCATACAGGCGCCATTGCAAGGTGGTGTCTCGTTCTGGAGCTCTCAGCCGGGCGGGCAACGAGGCACCGAACGCGGCCAATGATTCGAACGTTTCATACCCACTGACCAATGAGTAAGTGAGGACCATCTGGCGCTTCTGGTACTGGCCCACTAACACGGTGATGTCCATAAAGTTCACGTGGGTGGATTGACCCTCTGCCAGGATATCCACATCAACCAGGTAGGCATGACTGTTGTAAGGGTCTTTGCGTGAACGCTTGGCCCGGTCGGGTTCCTGAAACACCGTGCGCGCCATGGCGCACTCGTGTTCATCCAAGCCTTGCTCTTGGGTGAGGTTCCATACTTTGCGCAGGGCGTTGGAGAAGGACTGCCATCGCGGGCCGGCGGCGCCGTTGGATGCGTTCCAGAAGTCCAGTTGCTGTTCTTGGAACGCGGTGAACAGCAGGCCGGACAGCTCGTTGATCAGGCGTGCGATGGCGTCGATCTTCACGGCCAGGTGGACAGGTGCCGCAGCATTGGGCTGCAACGTCAGGAAGTGTTGGCCGTCAATGTAGGTGACTCTGTCGCTGGACAGCGCCTGACGCGCGAGCACCGACGTGAGCGATTCGACAAGCGCTGGGGCGCGTTCGACAGCCTCGCCGATCACCTCCCATTGAGGGCTGACCACCACAGCCAGGTCGGGGTCGATATTCAGCGTGGGATACAGCTCTTTGAGCGCCGAGCGCAGTGTGGTGGCGGCCACTTCACGGGTGGTGGGGCCAGTGGTCAGTTGGGTGAGCAGTTCATAGGTCGTCGGTGGGCGGTGGTTATTGGCGATGTCATTGGGCATGCGCAGCTCCTCTGCATTCGATGGCCCGGACGGGCTTCAGGAATGGGCAAGGTAGCGAGCGCCATGGCGGTGAAGGCGGTAGATACGTCGAGGCGCAACTGCTCAGTGCTGCAAGGGTGGCGAGGGCGCAAGCGGCCCTCGTTTTAAAGAAAAACGACCAACCAGAGAACCGGTGCGTTACTTCCCGGATTTGATCTTGGTCCAGGCCCGCGTCCTGGCGCGTTCGGCTTTGCTGTCCAGGGGCTTGAGGGTGTAGAGCGTGGCCATGGCCGCGTCGGTCGGGTACAGGTTGGGGTTGTTGCGAATGGCCGGGTCGACCAACCCGCTGGCGTCCTTGTTGGGGTTGGGGTAACCGACAAAGTCGCTGATCGGCGCGATCACGTTGGGTTGCAGCAGGTAGTTGATAAAGGTGTAGGCATCGCCCGGGTTTTTAGCGCCTTTGGGAATGGCGAGCATGTCGAACCAGATCGGCGCACCTTCCTTGGGCAGGCGCATGTCCACGGTCACGCCATTCTTGGCTTCCTTGGCGCGGTTGGCGGCCTGGGAAAAACTGCCGGAGTAGCCCACCGCCACGCAGATATCGCCGTTGGCGATGTCGGCCATGTATTTGGAGGAATGAAAGTAGGTGACGTACGGGCGGATCTTCATCAACAGCGCTTCGGCCTTGTCGTAATCCTTGGGGTTGCTGCTGTTGGGGTCCAGGCCCAGGCGCTGCAAGGCCAGGGGCAGGATCTCCGAGGGCGAGTCCAGCAGGGCGACGCCGCATTGCTTGAGCTTGCTGATGTTCTCTTCCTTGAAGATCAGGTCCCAGCTGTCCACGGGCGCGTTGTCGCCCAGGGCGGCCTTGACTTTGGCGGGGTTGAAGCCGATCAGGATGGTGCCGTACATGTAGGGCACGGCGTACTGGTTGCCGGGGTCGTTGGCCTCGATCAGCTTCATCAGCTTGGGATCAAGGTGGTTCCAGTTGGGCAGTTGGCTGCGGTCCAGGGCCTGGAACACGCCGGCCTCGATCTGCTTGCCCAGGAACACGTTCGAAGGCACCACCACGTCATAGCCGGAGTTGCCGGTGAGCAACTTGGCTTCCAGCGCTTCGTTGGTGTCGAAGATGTCGTACACCAGCTTGATCGACGGGTGCTGGGCCTTGAAGTCTTCCAGCGCCTTGGGCGTGATGTAGTCGAACCAGTTGTAGACCTTCAGGGTTTTTTCTTCGGCCTGGGCTGCGCCGCTGACAACCACGGCGCACAGGGCGAGCGACTTGAGCATGTTCATTGGGCTGCTTCCTCGAAACCTTCCAGCACGTTGACGGCATTGATGCCGATTTCTTCCACCGCGTAGCCGCCTTCCATCACGAACAGCGTGGGTTTGCCCAGGCGGGCAATACGTGCGCCCATGGCCAGGTAGTCCGGGCTGTCGAGCTTGAACTGCGAGATAGGGTCGTCCTTGAAAGTGTCCACGCCCAGGGACACCACGATGATGTCGGCGGCGTAGCGCTCGATCTCGGCGCAGGCCTGTTCCAGCGCGGCGCTCCAGGCCTGCCAGCCGGAGCCTGCTGGCAACGGATAGTTGAAGTTGAAACCAACGCCTGCGCCCTCGCCGTGCTCATCGGCATAGCCGAGAAAGAACGGAAACTCCGCCTCCGGATGGCCGTGAATCGAGGTGAACAGCACGTCGCTGCGCGCGTAAAAAATCGACTGCGTGCCGTTGCCGTGGTGGTAGTCCACGTCGAGGATCGCGACCTTTTTACAGCCCTGATCAAGGAATGCCTGGGCTGCGATGGCCGCGTTGTTGAGGTAGCAATAACCGCCCATCAAGTCGCTGGCGGCGTGATGCCCCGGTGGGCGGCACAGGGCGAAGGCACTGTGGGCGCCTTGCGCGATGGCGGCCTGCGCCGTAAGGGCCACTTGCGCCGCACTGTAAGCCGCTTGCCAAGTGCCTGCGGTGATTGGCGCGCCACCGTCGAAACTGTAATAGCCCAACTGGCCGTGCAGGCTGGTGGGCAACACGCGGCGCAACGTGCGCGCCGGCCAGGTGTAGGGCAGCAGGTCGCCGTCCTGGCCGTATTCGGTCCAGCGCTGCCAGGCGTCTTTGAAGAAGTCGAGGTAGTCGCGGCTGTGGATACGTTGCAGCGGCGCCAGGCCGAAATCCTGCGGCGCCTGCACCGGCCCCAGCTCCCGCTCTTTGACGCGTTGCAGTACATGGTCGGCGCGCGAGGGCATTTCGAAGCAGGGCATCAGTTGCCCGTCCATCAGCTCACAACGGCCATGGTGCAAATGATGATCGTCCGAGTAGATCGTCAGCATGTTGTTGTTCTCCAAAGGCTCAGGGGTATGCCATGCAGTGTTGCCAGACGCCGGGGTTTGGAGAACGGCAGGAGCGGCCAAAAGGGGATCGATATGGCCAATGTGTTTGTCCGCTATTCGCCCCTTGCTAGGGCCTGAACTGACTCGGCGCCACACCGCTCCAGCGCACGAACGCATGCCTGAAGCTGGCGGTCTCGCTAAAGCCCAGTTGTTCGGCGATGCGGTAGATCGGCAGTTCATCCTCCCCCAGTAACTGCTTGGCGCGTTCGAAGCGTAGCTCGTCGAGCAACTCCTGATAGCTGCACCCCAGATCATGCAAATGCCGGCGCAGGGTGCGTGCCGAACAGTTCATTTGCCCTGCCAGTCCATCCAGGCCCGGAGCGGCATTTAATTGCGCGGCCAGTAACAGGCGCACGCGCCCCAGCCAGGCCTGGCGACCGGTGAACTCGGCGTTCTGCCGACGGCAGCGTTCCACCATGGCGCAGTGGGTGACGGCATCGGCCAGCGGCAGGGGCTGGTCGAGCCAGTCACGGTCGAAGGCAAAGGCGTTAGTGGCGGCGCCAAATTGCAGCGGGCAGTCGAAGCGTTCGGCGTAGCGTGCTCGATAGTCGGGCGCTGGGTATTCAAAGCGTGCACCGAGCAATGGCAACGGCTGGCCGAGCAGGTCGTCGCAGATGACTTTCAGCGAGAGCAGGCAGAACTCGACATTGAAGGCGCCCAGGGCTGGGTCTTCGCGGTAGTCAGTGGCGCTGAACCAGACACGCTGGTCGTCCTCTTCCAGGCTCAGTTCAAAAAGTGTTCCCAACAGCGCCGGGTAGCGCAGGGCCAGGCGCAAAGCGTCACCGAAGGTGGCACTGGTGAGCAGTGCATAACCGAGCATGCCGTAGGACGACACATGCATGCGCCGGCCCAGTTCCAGGCCGATGTCCCGGCGCAACGCCACGGCGTTGGCGCATACGCGCATTTCCTGATGAGTGGTAATACGCGTGTCGGCGCGGCTCAGGTCGGCACTGGCGATGCCACTGCCAGCCAGCAGGGTCTGGCTGGGTATGCCGTCGGGCTTGAACGTCTCCAGGATCAGCGAGACCGCATTGAGGGTGGTCAGGTGTGAATGCAGCATGATGGAGTCCAGCCTGGGTTTGTCAGGCTGGAGCAAGTTATGTGCCGTTGCGCGAGCGCGCCGTCAATAGACCTCTGGCGGGAAAAACAAGCGCTGGGCTTGGGTCAGGTTGATGGAACTGCGGTAGTAGTCGAGCTGTTGCTCTGCGGTTAAGCCGGTGAGCGTGTCAGCTACCTCTTTGAGCTGTTGTTCTGCTGGGGTTTTGAGTCGTGCGTGAAGAAATCTATTGAGTGAAGCGTGGGCGCTCGAGTATTGGAAATGCGCATACCAGAGAGGTTTGCTGGTAGACAGATCAATGACCGCATACTCATCTTGATAGCTCCAAGTGGCGCCCTTGAGGGGCTGGCGGGTCATGATCTTTTTGATCGCAATTTCGCGGTGGTTAATGAGCCAATCGACATGGGCAATGGTCGGAGGCTGTCGCTTGATGAGCTTGGCCACGGTTTCAGTGGCCCGTTCGTAAAGTGCTTTTGTGGCGGCTTTGAGTCTTCTGCGCAGGTCTGCGCTGGACTGCTTGGTTTGCGCCGTGACTTTGGCTTTGATCAATGCCTCGTCGATATCTTGCTTGCTGCGTTCGAGCAACCAGGCGTGCTGGTGAAACATGTGCTCGATGCCAATGGCTGTGCGCGAGGGATCGTCGGCTTGTTGGCTGGCGCGTTCTTGAAACTTCGGCAATTGGGCGAGTAATTTTTCGCCCGCGGTGGTGGCGTCGTGGAGCGTGAGCGCTGTAGATGTGGCCTGTGCCGGGGACGTTTCGATGTGCTCGACCCACATGCCCGGGGTCTTCTCATGAAAGGTAGCCAGGACCTGGCCGGTTATCGGGGACTTGATATCAACGAACTTTGATACGGTCCCTATCGGGTCCAAGCGGGGTTCGCCAATCAGCACGCCGTTGTAGCGTGTCTGGATAAACCTCTTCAGCGGCCTGGGCGGCGTAGGAGGAGGGGTGGGCTTGATGCGCTTCAGGTTCTGTTCCTCGTGCAGCGGGACAAGTGCCGCCTTGGCGCGATTGGCGAACCCTTGCAGCGATTGGCTCAGGCGTTTCAAGGGTTGGGCCTGGATCTGCTCGGAGAACTCTTGAGAAAGGTCCTGCAAGCGCTCATCGATGAACTTGAATTGCTCCACCAGGTTGCTCAAGGCGTCAATACGCTCGTCCAGGCGATATTCGCTTCGCTCATCCAGGGTGTCACGCAGGGTCTGTACTGCAACGTCGGCGCTGTCGAGCGTGTCGTTGAGCAACTCCCAGGCCTGGGGTTCGGTGGTGAGGGATTCAGGGGCCAGGCACAAGTGACGGGCCAACGTCACCTGCAGGGCCCTGAGATCGTCGCTCGTATAGCTGGGCAGTTTGCGCTGGCGCTCTCTGATCACGTCGAATCCGGCCGGGCCGAATTTGCGCAGCTCGGTGAAGCGTGATTGAGCGTAATCCAGGCGCTTGATCATGCTGTCGCTCATCTCGACGACCTGTTGGTGGTCGGCGATATCGCTGGTATGAGGTGACGGTGCATGGGTTGGGAGCTGGTCCAGGACGGGCGAGAGTTTTGGCGCAAAGGTGATGAGCTCTTCGTTTACCCCCGCTTCATTGAGTTCCAGTTGAGCCTGTAGGTAACCAATGGCTTTTATCTGGAATTCAGGCTCCGAGGTGAAGACGGCCATGGTCAGCAAGTGTTGGCGTGCTTTTTCGTAGTCTTCTGATTGGCGATTGAGCGTGTCCAGGTAGGCCTGGCGTTTGGCTTGGGCACTGGTACTGGGGGCCTCGTCCATTGCTTTGCGGGTTTCTTGCAGTAGGTTCTGCTGGTTTTTTTTTGCGGTTTCAAACGCTTTCAATTTCCTGCGCGATGCGTCGGCTTCGCTGATTGCCAGGTCCTTGGCGGTATTTTTCAACCGATCGGTACTGGATTTACGCAGGCGTATCCGGTGATCGACGGACCATTGACCCTGGGCGTTGTGAACCAGCATGGGCCCGATGCGGTGGGTCTGGTTGGGGTCAATGACAACGATGTTTTTATCATCGTCCACTTTCACCATGAACCAGTTTTTGCCGACGGGAGCGTAGTGCTGCTCACCCAACTGATACAGGTATTGGTCAGCAGCCGGCTGGTCTATCACGGTGCCGAGGTCATCGGGTTTTTCTATTTTAAAGCCTTCAAGCATCGAGGTTTCCAGCGCTGGCGTGCGGTTGATTGCGCCGCTCGTGTTCAGCGCGATCTCGTGATCGGGAGGCGGGGCCAGAGAGGTGCGCTCAGGCAGTTGCTCGACGGTGAAGCTTATCGTGCTGGAGGGGCCTGGCGTTTCAGGCGCAAGCTCGGTCGTCTTGACCTTGGTGGGCTCGATCCTGGCCGGTTCGAACTTAGGTCTGCTGCGCTGGGCGCTGTGCAAGGTGATCGCCATGCCCAGGTTAAGCAGCACGTCGGTCAGCGCCGACCATTGTGCGGGTTTATCGCCTTCCTCATGCGCCTGGGCAAAGGTATCCAGTTGTTCGACGATTTGCCAGATCCATGCGCTAGTACTTGCCACGCGCCCCATAAAGGGCAGGGCCGCGTTGAAGAGCACCCAACCGGCTTGCTTCAACGTGTCCCAGCGGCGTTCGGCATTCGATACCGACTGGCGGTCCGCCAGTTCAACCAGCGCATTGGCATTGCTATCGAACAGTGTCTTGAACCTATCCCCATTGAGCACCTCCTCACCAAGATTCACGGGGCCGCTATAGGTCCATAGATCGCTGGGGTTGACCAGAAACTCGGCGACAAGCCATGGCGAAGGCCAATGACTGGTAAAGACATAATTGGTGTAGTGGTGACGCACCGAGTCCGGTAGCCAGGTAACCACCGAGTCTCGCAAAGTGCGCGACTGGCTGATGGCATACAGTAAGTTCGCCGGTGATGGATATTGCAGCAACGCGGGTTCAAACAACGGGCGGTACAGCACGCAAGGGCCGTCTTGCGCATTTTCTGGGCCGATGATGTACATGTTGGTGACATCATCGTTGCTGTTGATGAGCCGGCGCTTGGGGTTGAAGCTCAGGCGTCGCATCACGATGGCTTTGCCGTCGACGTATTGGTCGCCGCTTTCGTCCTGCATCACAGCTACGACGTAGCGGTAGCCGCGCTCGTCAATCCCGCCAATGCGGCGGATCTTGTGCTGCAAGGCCAACATCGGCAGCTGGACTCGCAGGTGATCGCGGTACAGTTTTTTGCGACGTGAGGCCTCAGCCGAGTCATCCAGCAGTTTGCTGCGGATCAGTTTTGGGTAGGTGGCACCGATATTACAGCGGCTGATCAGTGTCTCAAGGTAAGCCACGGTGATCTGATTCGGTATGGAGTGGCCGACGTCGCTCAGCAACGTTTTATTACCGGTGGGCAGTGCAATCAGGTTTTGCAGGGCCAGTTCGGCAAGGCTGAACGTGGTGGTTTCGTACTGCCCTGGCACGGTGAAAAGGCCCCACACCACCAGGCTCTTGACCTGGATTTTCAGCTTGTCGAGCTTCAGGTGTTGCAGGGTCGGGTGGTCCTTGAGCAGCTCGGTTTTCAACTGGTCCAAGGCGAATTGATGAATGCTGGGAATACCGTCCTCATAGGTCTTGCCGGCATTCAGGCTATTGAGCGCGGCCAAGTCCTTGAGGTGGCGTGCATAGAGTGATTGATCGCTGGCAGAGGCATCGGTCAGCCAGTCTGGCAGCAGGGTTTGATACCAGCCCGGCCCCGGGCCCTTGGCAACCGATTTTTCGGCAGGCGTCGGGAGTGTGAGCAGGGGTGACTGTTGGGTGCTGGGCTGTTTGCCATCACTGGTTTTGAGACCTTCCACGGTCTCAAGCTGCAGGGCGATCAGCTTGCAGGCTGCGTGTTCGAAAAAATCGCCGTCGGGTTCATAAAGGCGCCACTCCAGGCGATCAAAGGCCTCGGGTTGCTCCAGGTGATCCTTCAACGAATCGCCTAGCTGTTGGTAGGTGTCGTATTTCTCGTATCCCTTGAAGGGTGAGTAACAGAGGATCAGCGTTTTGTCTTCGAGTTTGCCCTCCAGCACGGTCATGAACACTTGGTCGGTGTGCTGCGTCTTGGAACCTTTGACCAGGTCGGCATCAATCAGGTAAGCGCGGCTGCTATAACGATTTTTGTCTTGGCGAGCGGAGCGGGTGGGTGCATGGAACAGCGTGCGGGCCATCGTGCAGTATTCGTCGGTCCAGGCATCGACGTGTTGCACATTCCAGGCTCCGCGCAGGCTCTGGGCGAGTGTTTGCCAGCGAGGACCGTTGCCGTTGCTTTGGTTCCAGAACGTTATCAGCTGTTCCTGAAAGGCCCGGTAGACCACCGGCGCCAGGGTGTTGATCAGGTTGGCGACTTCGACAATACGCACGGGCAAATGAAGCGGGGGGTCGGTTACCGGCTTCAGGGTCAGGAAGTGATTGCCCTCGACGCACAGCGTCGGCACTTTGAGGATGGCCTGCCGGGCCAGGATGCTGCTCAGGGTTTCATAATGTGTTGGCCCCGGCACGATCTGGTCATCGATGAGCTCCCAGGTGGAAGTGCCCATCAGTGTCATGGCCGGGTCGATGTCCAGGTCGGGGTATTTCTCCAGCAAAGACTGGCGCAGCAGTTCGCGAGCCGCTTCCCGGAACGAAGGTCCGACGGACAGTTGAGTGGCCAGTTTGTGTGTTTCAGTGTCTGGAGGCGTTTGCTGCGAGGGTGTGGAACTGGAGGTCGTCATGCGGGCATCCCTGTCTTGCCGATCAATGGAAAAGCCGAGCGCAGGCTCGGGTATTCCATGTTAGGTATCGGCAAGCAGGGAATTGCAGTGCTTATGTAGGGCTGTCTTAAGCGTTCAAGCTGGCTGGGTATGCAGGTCCAGCTCTACCAGGCGCCGCACTTGCTCCACGGCAAGGCCGGCACCGAGCAAGGCGTGCAACTTGCCGAACGCGGCTTCGCGGGTCATCCCACCGCCGGACAACACGCCGGCGCCCCGCAAGCGGCTGCCGGCCTCGTAGACATCCAGCTCCACACCGCCTTCATGGCACTGAGTGATGGCGACCACCACCACCCCTTGATCCTGCGCACGCTGCAAGCTGGCGAGGAATTGCGGGTTATCGCTCGGCCCGGTGCCGCTGCCGAAGCACTCCAGCACCAAGCCCTGAATGCCGCTGCCGATGATTGCGTCCAGCTGTGCAGCCTCGAAACCGGGTATCAGCGGCAGTACGCCGACGTTCGCCAAGGCTTTGGGCTGGCGGTAATCCAGCGCTGCCGGCAGGGAGTCGGCACGGGCGAAGTCGTCCTGGCGTTGCAAGGCTGCGAACGGGTTGCGCCCAAAACTGCGAATCTTCGCGCAGCGGGTCGGCGCCATCAACGCGCCGTGGAAGTACAGGTGCACACCCGGCTTCAACCCTTCGCCCAAGGCCGTCAACGCACCGCTGACGTTTTCCCAGGCATCGCTGTCGGGCACACCGGCTGGCAGCATCGAGCCGGTGAACACCACCGGCACCGGCAGGCCCAGCAGTTGGAAGCTCATGGCCGCCGCGCTGTAGGCCAGGGTGTCGGTGCCGTGCAGGATCAGCACGGCGTCGCAGCCGGCATCTACCGCCTCGACCACGGCGCTGCGCAGGCGTTGCCAGTAGGCAGGGTTCATGTTGGCGCTGTCGATCAGTGGTGACATTTCCTGGAAGCGCCACGCGGGCAGGTCTGCGCCCGCAAACTGTTCACGCATGCGCACTTCAAAACCAGACGCGGGCGCCAGGCCGTTGGCGCTGGCCTGCATGCCAATGGTGCCGCCGGTATAGAGCACCATCACGTTATTAGCTGATTGCATCGAAAATCTCCTGAACGAAAAACGCCGCCGGGCCCAGAGCATGCCCAAGGCCGAGCGGCGTGTCATCTGGCTGCGATTAACGTTGCGCTTGAGCGCTCAGTTCCGCTGCCGGGGCCGCCTCGGTTTTCACCGGGTTGGCCGGCCAGGCCTTGCGGTCCAGGTCCAGGTCAGGGAACTGGCTGGAATCGAACACCGGGGTCTTGATACCCGCCGCGCGCTGGTTGTCGTAGTCGTTGAGGATGCGCATGGCAATCTTGAACAGGAACGCCAGGGCGAACAGGTTGACGAACGCGAGCATGGTCATGGTGATGTCGGCGAAGGCGAACACCGTGCTCAGGTTCTCGATGGAGCCCCAGAAAATCAGCACCAGCACCAAGGCGCGATAACCCATCAGCACCTTGCGGTTGTTACCGACCAAGAAGCGCAGGTTGCTCTCGCCCAGGTAGTAGTTGTACATGATCGAGGTGAACACGAACAACGCCAGGGCCACCGAGATGAACATGCGGCCCCAGTCACCCACTACCGCCGCCAGGGAATTCTGGGTCAGGGCAATGCCGTCGCCTTCAAAGCCCGGGGTGTAGAAGCCGGACAGCAGGATCAGCAACGCAGTGCAGGTGCAGATCACGAACGTATCGAGGAACACGCTGAACGCTTGCACCACGCCTTGGGCGATCGGGTGTTCTACCGACGCCACTGCCGCCACGTTAGGCGCACTGCCCAGGCCTGCTTCGTTGGCGAACACGCCGCGCTTCACACCCATGATGATCGCACTGCCCACCAGGCCACCGAAGGCTTGGTCGAGACCGAAGGCGCTCTTGACGATGGTCGCGAGCATGGCCGGTACGTGGTCGAATTGCAGCACGATCACGTACAGAGTCACGGCGATGTAGACCAGGGTCTTGACCGGCACCAGCAGGTCGGCGATCGAGGCGATACGCTTGATCCCGCCGATGAACACCAGGCCCAGCAACACCGCCAGCGCAAGGCCGGTGTAGGTGGTGTCGAGGCCGAAGGCGTTGTTCAGCGAGTGGGTCACAGCGTGGGCTTGCAGGCCGTTGAAGGCAAAGCCGAAGGTCACCAGCAGCAGGAACGCCATGACCATCCCCAGCCAGCGCTTGTGCAGGCCGTGCTGGATGTAATACGCCGGGCCACCACGGTAGGTGCCTTCAGCGTCGGTGCGTTTGTACAACTGGCCGAGGGAGCACTCGATAAAGCTCGAAGACATGCCCACCAGCGCGGTGACCCACATCCAGAACACGGCACCCGGGCCACCCAGAGTCACGGCAATGCCGACACCGGCGATATTACCGGCACCCACGCGGCCCGCCAGGCTGAGCATCAGCGCCTGGAACGAACTGAGTTGGCCGGCGCTGCTCTTGAGGCTGTCTTTAAACACCGAGAACATGTGGAAAAAGTGACGCAATTGCACGAAACGCGAGCGGATCGTGAAATAACCGCCGAGCCCGACTATGAGCACGATCAGTACTTTCCCTGAGAGGAAGTCGTTGATGACTTCGAGCATGGAGTGTTCCTCGCTGATTTTTCTAATGGCAAACGCAGGAAGGTCCGACGCATCGCTCGGCACCAGGCAGTGCACGACGCTCGATCCCCATCCTTTTGCGGGTGTTGTTATTCATGCGCTTTCGCGGTGTACCCGGGCCTCGTTACCGACGGCCGCAGACGCGAAGAGGGGCGGCACTATACCTAGGTGCGCGCCAGCCGTCTGCAAGGGGCGTAATTGGCCGAGGAACGGTCAATAGGAAAAGGCGCGCTGGGGCCGATAAATAGCTTACCTGTGGCGAGGGAGCTCGCTCCCGTTGGACTGCGCAGCAGTCCCATTTTCCGGGGCCGCTTCGCGTCCCAGCGCAAGCTTGCTCCCTCGCCACAACAGCCATTTGACGACCGTGCCTGGAAACGTAGTGGCAACGAGTAATACGCGCCCGGTGCACGGCATCGGGCGCCGCAACCCATCAGATTTATACGACAAAACTCACGGAATCGTCCGGCTTTGCCCTAAGTAAATCCCTCTCCAGAGTTTGGCTTGCCGCTGACTTTCCTTTACTCGTTTACCTCGATTGAAAGGCGTCACACGTATCGAGGCGGGGAGGAAAGCACGGCCAAATACCATATGGATGAAGGGTAAATATGCACGGTGTTCTCCACGCGCGTGAAGGCGACCGAGTGACGTGCGGGAAACATGCAGGGACTTACCAGATTCTAGGCGGCATTTCCCATATTCAAAGTCATGGAAAACGTGTCGCTGGCACGCTGGACAGCTTCAGTAGTTGCCCCTGTCGAGCTCGCCTGATTCCCTCGGTACGACGCTGATCTTTACGGCTCTGATTTGGTTGGCGGCTGCATACATTCTGGAAAAGTTCAGGTAACCCAAACGGGCCTCACCCGAGGCCCGATATCAGCAAAAAGCGAACTGTCAGCGCACCCCCCCTTGTGGGAGCGGGCTTGCTCGCGAATGCGGTGGGTCAGTCAACGTATGCAGTGGCTGATATGGCGCATTCGCGAGCAAGCCCACACACAGGGGGGGCGATGTCAGAAGTAGTAACCGATGTTGACGTTGGTGCGGTAATACCAGTCGTTGCTACCCACCGAATTGGTGCTGGTAAAGCCGCTGCCATTCTCCGCACCGCCATAGGGGTTGGCATTGCGCGCCCAGGTGAGATCGACCCAGGCCATCACCGGCATCGCCAGGAACTGCGCGCCCACGGTGAACATCTGCGAGTCGTCCCAGGCGCTTTTGTCTTTCATCATTCGGCTGTAATCGCTGTACAGCTTGATCTTCTTCAGTTGCCCCAGCCGGGGCGTGTGGATGTCGTAGCCGACGTTGAGCGAAGCCAGGCTGGCCTTGGAGGCGATCAGGTACGCAGGCGTCAGGCCATTGCCGCCCATCAGCACTGAGTCGTTGCTCACCCCGGCCGGGTTTTCGGGGTCGTATTCGTAGCGGATGGCTTGGGTGGTGACGGTCCACAGGCCCTTGCTGATGATGGCGTGCACGCCGGCGGCCCAGTAGTCGCCATTGTCTTTGGTGGTGGCGTTGTACAGTTGGGCGGTGGCGAGCGAGGCGCCGACTTCGGTCTTCCAGCCCTCGCTGTTGAAGGTGCGCGCCACGCGGGCGTTGAATTGGTTGCGCTTCTCGTTGTCCTGGCGCGACTGGGTGAAGGCAATCGCGTTGTCATTCAAGTCGGCGTAACGCCCCACTTCCGGTGAGTAACGCAGGTCGCTGGGCAGCATGCGTGGGAAATAGCCGAGCTGCACGTCCCAGTCCTGGTCCTTGTAGCTGTATTTGAGGCCGGTGCCGGCACTCACCGCGTAGCCCATGAAAAACGGCAGGTGGTAGCTCCAGCCAAATTGCGGATAAGGCTCCAGGCCGAAGGGTTTGAACGGCGCCCCCAGTTGCAGGTTGGCGTTGGCATTGAGCCGGTAGCCCACAAACCCGCGATCAATGGAACGCTTGCCGTCATCCTGGAACCAGTAGCCGACATCGCTGTAGAGGCTCTTGTAGGTGGCCTGCACATCCAGACGGAACGTATCGAACAGAAACCGGCCGTTATTCTCGGTAGTGTCCCAATGTTCGTCGCGATAGTTGGTGCGCAGCGCCCCGCCGATGTCCAGGCTGCTGTCGCCGCTATCGCTGCGCCAGGAGATATGCGGGAAAGGTTTGTTGGCGGCGTTGGCCCGCACCGGCTCGGAGGGAATGGGTTCTGCGGCGAAACTGCTGAAACTGGCAAACATCAAACCTGCACACAAGACGCGCTTCATAGAGACCTCTCTACCGGGTGATCGGCAACACTCGTCCGCTTGCCTTTAAAGGCAACTAAGGAGGGAGCGGGTCTTACCGGGTTTAAGTGTTGGTTATTATTGTTTTATCGGCGAAACGCCGTTTAATCAGTGAATGCACAGGAGTAGAGCAGGAAGTGTGCCAGGCAGACTGTTAGTTTATTTTTTATAAAAACATCATCAAAAACAGTTGTTTATATGGGAAACAAAGCTGTTTGTATAACCCGTGAAACAACCCGCAAGTGCGGTAACAAAGTTGCCCGTGATAGGTGCGTATTTATTGCACGCTGCCTATGAAACGGGCACTTTGCGGGTGATCCTGTAGGAGCGAGCTTGCTCGCGAAAAACGTTAACGATACTGCGTGCACCCTTGAATAACGCGGTGCCTGAAAGTTCTTCGCGAGCAAGCTCGCTCCTACAAGGGGTGGGGGGGGGTTAGAGGTCGAGCACCAACCGTCGACTCTTGCAGCCAGAAACGCACACCATCATCGATTTGTTCGCCGCCCGCTCGGCTTTGGTCAGCACCCCATCGCGGTGGTCGATTTCGCCTTCCACCACCCGCGTTTCGCAGGAGCCACACACGCCTTCGCGGCAGCTGTGATCAATGTCGCAGCCCGCCTCCAACAACACATCCAGCAAACTCAAGCCAGGTTCCACCGCCAGGGTTTTGCCGGACCTTTTCAGTTCAACGCTATAGCTGCTCTGGGCGTCTTCGCTGGGCGGCAGTTCGGCGGCGGCAAAGCGCTCGATGTGGGCATGGGGATAACCCAGGCGCTCACAGGTACTTTCGAAAGCGTCGAGCATCGGCGTCGGGCCGCAGCAGTACAGATGGGTATCGGCAGGTTGACCGGCGAGGTAGGCGGCAAGATCAGGCGGCACGCCTTTTTCGTCGTTGAAGTGGTAGGTCACCCGCGCATCGAGCCCGCTCAAGGCTTCCACCAGCGCTGCCTCCTGGCGTGAGCGGGCGCAGTAGATCAACTCGGCGGATTTTCCCAGCGCCAGCAACTGGCGGAACATGCAGTAGATCGGCGTGATCCCGATGCCACCGGCCACCAGCACACTGTGGCTGGCGCTCAGGTCAAGTTCGAAGTTGTTGCGCGGCGGCGAGATCGACAGCGGCATGCCGACCCGCAACTGGCTGTGTACATACTCCGACCCGCCACGGCTGTTGCGGTCACGCAGGATACCCACCACATAACGCCCACGGTCGCTGGGCGAGTTGAGCAGCGAATAACTGCGCACCAGGCCGTTGGCCAGGTGCAGGTCGATGTGCGAGCCGGCGTCGAACGGTGGGAACACGGTATCGCCCAAAGGCCGCAGTTCGACGCTGATGATGCCTTCGGCCTCATAGCGCAGGGTGTGGACGCGGGCGTTGAGGAGCGCGGCTTTATTCATGGCAATTGCTTCGCGTCGATCAACTCGAGCTGGGCTTTGGCGGCGTTCTTCAGGTACCGCCGCAGCCGCACCACGCCCAAGTCGTGCTGGTAGAGGTTTTCACGCTGATTGGCGTCCGGCTCCATGAATTCCAACAGCACCCGGTCTTGCTCCAGCACCGCCCAATGCCGCGCTTCCAGACGGTTCTTGTACAAGAAGCGCCAGGTGTCACGCTGCCAGCCGGTCAGCGGGCGGCAGCGCCAGTGAAATGCGGCGGCCAGCGAACGACTGCTGGGGGTGTAGCTGCCGATGATGGTGAAGTTGCCGCCGGGGCCGCCGGTTTTCGGATAGGGGATTTCCAGGCGCAACCAGTGGCAGCCGTTGTCCACGAACTCGGTCCAGTCGAAGTTCACGCCGCGCTGGCCTTCCTTCTCGAAGAAAAAGCCGGTGTCGGTGTCGCGGGTGACGAACTTGGCGGTGGCTTCGCCTTCGCTCATCGAGTGCGACATCTTGTGCAGGTAGGTGCCGTGCATCGGGTCCATGACGTTGTCGATCACGTAGCGATAGTCGCCTTTCCACTCGGTGTAGCAGACGAAGCTGCTCCATTCGGGCGAGGTCAATTGTTCGGGCAGCACCAGCTCCGGCGCAACGTCCAGGTGCGGGTCGGTGGCGTTGAACAAGAAGATCGCGCCTGCGGCTTCGCGGGTGTGGAACATACGCGTGGGCCGGCTGCCTTCCAGCTTGCAACCGGGGCTGCCGGGCACCTTGGTAACGGTGCCGTCGCAGCGCACTTCAACGCCGTGATACGGGCACTGCAGGCGATCGCCCAACACCGGCCCTTGGGACAGCGGGGCGCCGCGATGGGGGCAATGGTCTTCCAGCGCGTGAACGCTGCCATCGTTGTCGCGCCACAGGGCGATCTTGTAGCCCAGGCGTCGTATCGACAGCGGCTTCTCACCCAAAAGGTCCGACGGCAATACCGGGAACCAGAGGTCTTTGAGGCCATTGGCCAGATGCTGTTCAACAGGGTCGACGGTCAATTGCATGTTCATTTTTATTCCTTCTGCCGGGTCATTCGCCCAGCCGGGCCATCAGGGTTTTGTAGGCATCTTCGGTCCATTCGCCGCTGGTCAGCGGGCACGGCGGGCCGGCCAGGTTCAAGTGCGCGAGCAGGGCCGCAAGCTCGGTCACGCCACTGCCGAACGCGCGCTCTATGGAGTCGCCCAGCAACTCTTCGAACTGGGTGTTGGGCCGTTTACGCGCCTGATGGGGTTGCAGGTAGGGTTCGTGAGTACTCATGGTGTTGACCTCCGTATTCAGGCTGCGTGAGTTGTCGAGACGCCCCAGGCGTCGTAGCCGTAGACCCAATCGGCATTACCGCCGTCCTTGAGCCACTGGTTGCCCCGCGAGCCGATCTGGATCTGGCTGGTACGCTCAAGACGCGCTTGCTGGTAAGCCTGCAAGGCACCGGCCACCGAGGCCTGGCTGTCGAGGTCTTGCAGGTAGCGCGCGAGCACCACCGCATCTTCGATGGCCTGGCCGGCACCCTGGGCCATGAACGGCATCATTGGGTGGCAGGCATCGCCCAGCAGGGTGATCGCGCCCTTGGACCAGAACGGCAGTGGGTCGCGCTCATACAGCGCGGTCTTGAGCACGTCGGTGCAGGCATCGAGCAGGGCGCGGGCGTCCGGGTGGAACGCCTGGTAGTGGCTGCGCAGCTCATCGGCATCGCCGGCGCTGGTCCACGACTCTTCGTGCCAGCTGTCCTGGGCGGTGGTGGCGAAGATGAAGATGTCTTTGCCCTGGTTCAGCGGGAAGGTGACGATCTGGCTTTGCGGGTTCGGCCCCCACCATTTGGTGAACGCCTGGATGTTCGGCACATGCGCCACCTGCTCGGCCGGCACCACCGCGCGATACGCCACCACGCCGGTAAAGCGCGGGTGCTCTTCGCCAAACAGCGCGTTGCGCACAACCGAATGGATACCGTCGGCGCCGATCAGCACATCACAGCGGTGTTGGCTGCCATCCTTGAAGTGCAGGGTAATGCCGTCGTCAGCCTGTACTACCCGTTCGGCACGCTTGGCGAACTGCACCTGGTTCAGTGGGAACACCTCGGCCAGGGCCGCGAGCAGGTCGGCGCGGTGGATGGTCAATTGCGGCGCGCCGTATTTCTGTTCGGCGGCGTCGGACATTTCCAGGCGCGAAGTCTCCTGGCCGGTGTCCCACATGCGGCTGATGCGATGGGTGGGCCGGGCCGCCGGAATGCGCACGGCGGGGCCAATGCCCAGGCCATCCAGCGCACGGACTGCGTTGGGGGTGAGGTTGATATCGGCACCGACGCGCAAAAAGGCCTTGGACTGTTCGAACACGGTGACCTGGTGACCGGCGCGATGCAGGGCGATGGCAGCGGTCAGGCCGCCGATACCGGCACCGGCGATAGCAATATTCAGGGAAGGCATGGGCGACTCCTGCTCAAGGTTTGGGTTTGTCGGTGAGGAACTTGCCTTGCGGCGCTTCGACGTGTTGCTGGCGCCGGGTGTTGCCGTCGATACCGCCAGCAATGGCCCATTCGGCGAACACTGTGGGGCCGGGCTCAAAGGTGCGTGGCTGCCATTCGCCGGTCAGTTGGTCTTCATCGGCGTAGTACTCCACCAGCGCGCCCGCCGGGTTCTTGAAGTACCAGAAAAATGCTGAAGACACCGGGTGGCGGCCCGGCCCGATCTCGGTCGGCCAGCCGCTGCGGGACACGTGCATGCCACCGCCAAACACTTCGTGAACATCGCGCACGGTAAACGCCACGTGGTTCAGCCCGGCCCGTGGCGCCGGCAGTTGCAGCATGAACAGGTCGTGGTGGCCGCCTTCTTCGGCGGTGCGCAAGAAGGCCCCGCGGTCCGGGTAACGGTCCGAGGCCTGGAAGCCGAAACGCTCGTGGTAGAAGGCTTCGCAGGCGTTCACGTCCTTGACGAAAAACACCACATGGCCGACTTCAATCGGTGTGGCGCGCTCATAGATCGGCGCCGCCTTGTTGATCCGGCCCTTGGTCTGCCAGGTGTTGTGGCCGCTGCATTCAATCTCCAGTTCACGCTTGCGCGTGACTTGCAGGCGAATCGCCAAACCGTTGGGGTCGGTGCAGCCGATGCGCCCGTCGCGTTCGATAAACCCCGGGTCATTGGCGATGCGTTGGCTGTACAGCGCCAGGTCCGCGGTGCTGGCCACGCCCCAGACCACTTCGCGCACCGTGGAGCCGGCTTCGATGGCCGGAGGCAGGCCCGGCTTGTTCAGGTCGGCAAGCACTACGCGGCAGCCGTTGAGGGTCTCGAATACCACTTCATCCGGTTGCGCGCTGACTTGCGTCAGGCCCCAGTCGCTGAAAAAACGCACACAGGTGTCCAGGTCCTCGACGCCATAGGTGACTTCATCAATCCCTAACACGCTCATTGCGCTACCTCTCGTGGCACACCGGCCCAGGCCAGTGGCTGTTCGTTCATGCCCCAGTAGAGGCTCTTTTGTTCCATGTACTGCAGGATGCCCAGGCGACCTTTTTCGCGGCCCAGGCCGCTGTCGCGCCAGCCGCCAAACGGCGTGGAGATCGAGAACTGCTTGTAGGTGTTGATCCACACCGTACCGGCCTGCAAACGCCGGCCCAGGGCCCAGGCGCGCTTGTAGTCACGGGTCCAGATGCCAGCGGCGAGGGCGTAGACGCTGTCGTTGGCCTGCTCCAGCAGTTGTGCTTCGTCGTCGAACGGCATGGCGACCAATACCGGCCCGAAGATTTCCTCTTGGCACACTTGCTGGTGATTGCTCAGACCCTCGAGGATGGTCGGCGGGTAGAAGTAACCCTGGTCATACAGTCCACCGCTGGGGCGCTGCCCACCCAGGCGCAGGCGTCCACCTTCGGCCAGGCCGAGGGCGACGTAACGCTCCACGGATTCTCGGTGGCTGGCGCTGATCAACGGGCCCATCTGTGTGTGTTCGTCGGCCGGGTCACCCACCCGCAGGTTCGCGGCGGCGGCGACCAGGCGCTGCATGAAGGGCTCGTACAAGGCGCGGGCGATGAACAACCGAGAGCCGGCGATACAGGCTTCGCCCGACGAACTGAAGATGCCGTACAGCACCCCGGCCACCGCATGCTCAAGGTCGGCGTCCTCGAGGACGATGGTCGGTGACTTGCCGCCCAGCTCCAGGGACACCGGCATCATCTTGTCGGCGGCGATATGGGCGATGTGCTTGCCCGTGCGCGTACCACCGGTAAACGACACGCGCTTGACCAGCGGGTGGCGGGTCAGCGCATCCCCCAGCAACGAACCCTTGCCCGGCAGCACGCTGATCAATCCCTTGGGCAAGCCGGCCTCTTCACACAGACGCGCCAGGCGCAGGGCCAGCAGCGGGGTGATTTCCGCAGGCTTGATCACCACCGCGTTGCCGGCTGCCAGTGCCGGCGCAACCTTTTGCGCTTCGCTGGCAATCGGCGAGTTCCACGGGGTGATCGCGGCGACCACGCCCATCGGCTCATACACGCTCATGCTGACGAAATCACCGCGTGACGGCGTGATGGTTTCTTCCAGGGTTTCGCAGGCTGCGGCGAAAAACTGGAAGGTGCCCGCCGCACTGGCTACCAAGGCGCGGGTTTCGTTGATTGGCTTGCCGTTGTCCTGGCGTTGCAGCTGCGCCAGCTCTTCGCTGTGCAGGCGGATCAGCTCGGCGATGCGGTACAACACACCGGCGCGCTCATGGGGTTTGCGCTGGGCCCAGCCACTGTGCAGGAACGCCTGGTGCGCGCCCTGGATGGCCTCTTCCACATCCTGCAGGTCGGCGGCATTGAGCCAGGCCACGGCTTCGCCGGTGGCCGGGTAGCGGCTGGCGTAGCGCTCGCCACGGCCTGTGCGCCACTGGCCGGCGATGCAGATGGGTAACGTCTGTTCGGTGTTCATCGACGGCTCCTAAATGGAAATTGCGTGGGCATGGTTGCCCAAGGCACGGACCACGCTGTACACGGTCAGCGCCGAGGTTTTCGGGTTGGCCAGCAAGGGCTTGCCGCGCAGGCTCAACTCGAAACGGCCAAAGGCGCCACGGGCTTCGAAGTGGTGGACGTTTTCATCGCTGTGGGGGTCGGCGATCAACGTCACATGGGTGCGGTCCAGGCCCAGCCCGGCCAGCGACAGGGTGGCCGCGACGTTGGCGTTCTTGGGGTACAGGCGCGCCGCTTCGCGGGCGCTGCCCTGGAAGATCACCGTGGCGTGCTCGATGGTGTCCAGGTCGCAGGCCTGCTCGCCAGGGGTGTTCTTCCAGGCGCGGGCCGGCTTGCGGCCGGTGTAGTTGACCGCGTCCAACCCGCCGACCTTGGCCGCCGACAGCGCATCGATGCCGCCGATGGCGCCAGGCAGCAATTCGATGCGGGTCTTGCCGCGTTCCGCCGCCGCCTCCAGGCGCTCCACCAGGCCGATCTCGGACAACGCGCCCACCGATACAATCAGGCAGGCAATCCCACGCTCCAGCGCCGGCAGCACATGCTCTTCAATGGCGCGATGCCCGGCGCACTCCACCAGCAAATCCGGGCGGGCATCGGCGGGCAAGGCCGTCAGCACCTGCGGCGGCTGTTTGAAACTGGCCAGGCGCTGGCGCACCAAGGCTTCGGAGCCCTCGGAGGCGATGACGTAATCCACGCACAGCTGTGGGTCGTTCTCCAGCAGCTCCAGCACACCGACGCCAATGGCACCGCAGCCGATCATGGTGATATGCAACATGGTGCGATCCTCAGGCCGTGGCCTTCTGGGCTTTGGTTTCGCTGTTGGGCGGGCCGGCAAACTGGGTGGCGAAGTTGCCGACGCTGAGCATGTCCACTTCCAGCAGGAACGGGCCCGGCTGGCTCAGGGCGCTGTCCACCACCTTGCCGAAGTCCTTGAGATCAGTGACCAGGCCATGGCGCAGGCCCAGGGACTCGGCGAGCTTGGTGTAGTCCGGGGTGTGCAGGTCGACGTAGCAATGGCGGCTGCCGTAGACCGCGTCCTGGATATTGCGGATCACGCCGTAGCGCTGGTCGTTCATCAGCAGGATCACCAGGTTGGCGCGCTCCTGCACCAGGGTCGCCAGCTCACCCAGGTTTAGGATGAAACCGCCGTCACCCGCGATGGCGAACACTTTGCGCTCAGGCGCGGTTTCCGCTGCCGCGACGGCTGCGCCGATGCCCATGGCCAACCCCTGGCCAATCCCGCCGCCCAACGCATGAACACCCGCCCGTGGGTGATACAGGGTCAGCAGGCGGTTGCCCCAGATGCTGTTGGACAGGGTCACATCGCGTACCCAGGAGAAGTTGCGCCCGGTCACGGCCTGCAATTGCTCGACCATGGCCGAGTAAGGCCCGAGGTCGGCCATTAGTTGGCTACGTGATTGCTCGCGCACGGCTTTGAGTTCCGCGAGAAAGCTCGGGTCGGTGTGCAAGCGACCTTCCAGGCGATCAGCCAGGCCTTCGAGCGCCAGCGCCGCGTCGCCGCAGACAAACAGTTCGCTGGCGTAACTACGGCCTTCGATCGCCGGGTTGGCGTCGATGCGCAAGAGGTTCGAAGGCAGTTTCAGCGCGTACTTGAAGGTTTCGTTACTGCGCAGCCGCGAGCCGGCGATCAGCAGCGCATCGCAGGTTTGCAGGAACTGTTCGACGCGCTTGTTCTGCGAAAAAGCCCCCAGGCAACGCTCGTCGTCTTCATTGACCACGCCGCGTCCTTGCGTGGAAGTGATCACGCCCACGCCCATCGCCAGCAGGCGCTTGACCTGTGCGCCGGCGTGCCGGGCGCCGCCGCCGAGCCAGAGCATCGGCCGCTTGGCGCTGGCCAGGCGGTCGGCCATAAGGTCCAGGGCTTCCGGCGCGGGCACGGCCACCGGGATCGGCAGGGGCGACAGGTCGGTGGGCATCGGGATAAAGGTGGACTGGATATCGATAGGGATTTCGACGCTGACCGGCCCGGTGGGCGCGGTGAGGGCGGTCTGCACCGCGAGCTTCATGGTGCTCAGGGCGGTCTCGACGCTGCGTACGCGAAAGGCGGCCTTGGATACGGCCTTGAGCATGTTCAACTGGTCGCGGGCTTCGTGGATATAAGCCAGTTCCTGGTCCAGGTACGGCGTTTCGATCTGCCCGGTGATGTGCAGCAGCGGGGTGCCTGCGGTTTGGGCTTCGACCATCGCGCCAGCGGCATTGCCGGCGGCCGTGCCGGTGGAAGTCAGGCACACACCCAGGCCGCCGGTGGTGCGGGCATAGGCGTCGGCCATGTTGGCGGCGCCGGCTTCGCCCCGGGCCATGACGAAGCGGATATTGCCGCGCACTGCAAAGGCATCGAGGATCGGCATGTTGTGGATCGAGATCACGCCGAACACAGCCTTGACGTCGCATTGCTCGAGAAAGGCGGTGATGGCAGCGCCCACGGTGACAGTGTTGTTTTCATTACGCATGGCGGGACAGGCCTCCGGATACATCGATATGGCTGCCTGTGGTGTAAGCCGACAGAGGCGAGGCCAGAAACAGGATCGCGCGGGCCGCTTCAATCGGCAGGCCCAGGCGCCCCAAGGGAATGTGTTTTTGTTGTGCCAGCCGTGCGGTCCATTGCGCCCAGCCGAGGTCGCGTTCTTCGCGCGCTTCGAAACGCCGGCGCCATTGCCCGGACTCCACCAGGCCGATGAGGATGCCGTTGACGCGGATGCCCTGCGGGGCGAATTCAGTGGCCATCGAGCGCACCAGGTTCTTGAGCCCTGCGCGTGCGGCGGAGGTGGCGACCATGTGCGGTTCGGGCTGGCTGGCCAGCAGCGAATTGACGCAGACGATGGCGGCGTCAGGCTGGCTTTCCAGCTGAGGCTTGAAGGCGCGGACCGGGTTGATCACCGAGAAAAACTTCAGGTTCAGCTCTTCGGTCCAGGCGCTGTCGGTGGTGTCGGCAAAGGTCGAGACCCGGCCTTGCCCGGCGTTGTTGATCAGCACATTGGCCGCTCCCAGCGCAGCCAGGCTGGCGGCGGCAAACGCGTTGACCGACTCGGCATCGAGCACATCGCAGGCCTGGGCCAGCAGTCGGGCCTTTGGGAAACGCTCGCGCAAACCGGCTTCAGCACGGCGCAGGCGCTCTTGATCGCGACCGCAGAACGCCACCGCCGCACCGGCTTCCAGCAGCAGTTCGACACAGGCCAGGCCGATGCCCGAAGAACCCCCGGTGACAATGGCGACGCGGCCCTGCAATTGGTAAAGGCTCATGTCAGTCTCTCATCAAGGCGGTGACGCGGGGCTGACCGTTATGGGCGCCGCCGTTGTAGTTGAGCAGGCGTGACAGCTCGTCGGCGCTGCGCCGGACCTGATTCAAGAGTTCTTCAAAGTTGACGTGGCCGATCTGCGCCGTAGGGATGGTCACGCCCAGGGCTGCGACAATGCCGCCGCTCTGATCACGCACCGGCGCGGCCACGGTGGAAATCGCCGATTCGAAAAAGCCTTCGCCGCTGACAAAACCGCGCTGGCGGTCGGCCTGGACCAGGTCGAACAGCGCCATCACGGTTTTCGGCGTGCAGGGCGAGTGTTGTTCCAGGTGCTCTTCGGGGTACAACTCACGCAACTCGGCCAGCGACAAGTCTTCGAGCAGGATGCGCCCCAGCACGGTGGCATGGGCGGGCAGGCGGGTGCCGACGTTGACCGCGTTGGAGAACACCGACGGCGGTGAAACCTTGGCCACGTAGACAATCGAGCGACCGTCGCGCACCACGAGGTTGCTTGGGTAGTTGACGCGGTCGCACAAGCGCGCCAGCAACGGCTGGCCCAGTTCGGTCAGCTCCAGCGACGCCAGGTATTCGAAGCCCAGGCGCAGCACCGACATGCCGAGGCGGTATTCATTGCCGCTGCGGGTGACGAAGCCCATGGTCTCCAGGGTGGTCAGCAGGCGGAAGATGGTCGAGCGGGGCAGTGCCAGGCGGCGTGCCAGCTCCGGCGCGGTCAGGGTGCGGTTGCGTCGGCTGAACTCACAGAGCAGGAGCAGGCCGCGCTCCAGGCCTGGAACGATGTATTTGTCCTGAGCGTCTTTGAGCAGATCGGAATCGTTCATAAGGTTCTACCTGTCAGGGATTGATGAATGGCGCAGGCCAGGCGCCCGGCTACCACTTGGGGTTGCTCGATGGGGCTGGCGTGGCCGGCGTCGGCAATCAGGTTGAAGCTGGCGCCCAGCGCCTTGGCCACGCTCAGGCAGGCCTCGGCGGGGGTGATGCTGTCGGCTTCACCGCAATGCACCTCGCAGGGCATGGCCGGTTGGCCATGGCGCAGCAGGTCATCGCCGCACAGCAATTCAATGGCCTGGCGATAGCCAACGGGGTTCAGGCGCGCCATGTTCCAACGCACCCAGGCCAGGGCCTGGGGCGTGGCGCGGGGCGACAACATGTGGGCGCTGCGTTGTTCGGCCAGGCCGACGATGCCCAGGCGTTGCAGGTTGTCCAGGCGTTGCTGACGCACCTGTTGGCGCTGTTGACCAAGCGCTGGTGCGCCGTAGCCGCGCGCCGGGCTGATCAGCACCAGCCGGTTGACGCGATGGGCCTGTGAACTGCGGGCGAACGCCAGAGCGGTGAGGGCACCAAGGGAATGGCCGACCAGCACACATTCCTCGACACCCAGTGCATCCAGCATCTGCGCCAGACGGGCTGCGTACTGCTCGGCCTTGGGCGCATCCGACTCCAGCGGGCTGGAGTCGCCGTAGCCGGGAGCGTCCCAGGCGATGACCCGGGCCTGGGGCGCCAGTTGCCGCGCCACTTGTAGCCAGGACGCCGCTCCGGAGCCGATACCGTGCAGCAGCACCACCACCGGCCCCGCGCCACATTCGCGCAACGCCTGCTGACCACCGGCCGAGGCCACCAGGCGCTGAGGGAAATCGCGCTCCAGCTGGGCTTGCAGGTCCGCCGCCGGCGCGGCTTGAGAGAGTCCTGGCAGCATGGGCTTATCCGCGCTTGATCGAGGCCAGAGGGTGTTCTGGCGGGTAGGTCGGTGTGATGGGTTTTTTCGCGCCGAGCATCACGCACATCAACGCGTCTTCGTCGCCGATGTTGATCTCCTCGCGGTACACGCCCGGTGGCACGGAGATCACGTCGCGGTCGGTGAGAATGGTCTCGAAGCGCTCGCCGTCTTTTTCCAGCACCACCTTGAGCTTGCCGCGCAGCACGAAGAACACTTCTTCGACATCGATGTGCAAGTGCGGCGGGCCTTCGTGGCCGGCCGGGATCACCATGGTGGAGAAGGTGAAATGCTCCGACGGGATGGTGTTCATGTCGGTGCTGATGCCGGTGCCGCCGGTGCCGATGTAGCGCATTTGTGCACGGCGGAACTTGGGGTCGTAGTCGGCCTGGAACTTCAGCGCATCCCAGTCGTACTTGCGTGTTTCGTAACGGGCGATACGGGTGTTCATCCAGCTTTCCAGGCTGGCGCCGGCCGGGCGGTCCCAGCTTTTCGGGGTGTCGTTTTGGGCAGATAGATCAGTCATGACAGTCTCCAGATCAAGGCATGACGAACCCGCCGTTGACCGGCAGGGTTTGTCCAGTGATGAAGCGGGCAAGGTCGGACAGCGCGAACAGCACGGCGCCGCTGACGTCTTCGGGTAATTGCGGGCGTTGGATCGCCCGCTGGTCGTTGTACAACCGGTGGCGTGCCTCGGGCACGTAGGCGGTGGCTTCCACCAGCACCAGGCCAGGGGCGATGGCGTTGACGGTGATGTTGTCGGCGCCCAGCTCGCGAGCCAGGCTGCGGGTCATGGCGATGATTGCGCCCTTGCTGGCGACATAAGCCAGCAGGTTTGGCGCGCCCCACAGAGGGGTGTCGGAGGCCAGGTTGACGATGGCGCCGTGGCCGCTGGCACGCAGCGCCGGCAGGCAGGCGGTGGTCATCAGCCAGGTGCCGCGCACGTTGACCTGCATCACCTGGTCCCAGGTGTCGATGCTCAGGTCTTCGCAGCCTTTGCCACCGGAGTTGGTGATGGAGGCGTTGTTCACCAGGCCATCGAGGCCGCCCAGCACATCGAGTGTCGCGGCGATGCATGCCTGGATCGACTCAGGCTGGGCCAGGTCGACAGTGACAGCGTGAACGTCCAGGCCCAGGGCCTGCAGTTCACAGGCTGCCTGTTGCACACGGTCTTGCAGCACATCGGCAATCACCACGCGCGCACCGGCCTGGCCGATGGCTTGGGCGAACCCGTAACCCAGGCCACGGGCACCGCCGGTTACCAGTACGCGACGACCTTCGAGCAAACGGTTTTGATTGTTCATCATTGCGTGCTCAACATGGCTTTGGGCATGTAGTGCAGGACGCGTTTTTCTGCCCACACCACGGCGCCGTAGGCGACCACCCCAATCAGGGTGAGCATGACGATGGCGACGAATACCCCGGCCGTGTTGCCTTGGCCCTCGGCGTCCACCAACAGGAAGCCCAGGCCCTGGTTACCGCCGACCAGCTCACCGACGGTGACGCCGATCACCGCCAGGGTGGAGGCGATGCGCAGGCCGGAAAACAGCGCGGCCATGGCGGAAGGAAATTCCACCAGGCGGAAGATCTGCCAGCGGCTGGCGTTCATGGTGCGCACCAGGTTGATCATGTCCGGGTCGACCGTGCGGATCGCCGAGAGCACGTTGATCATCACCGGGAAAAACACGATCAGGATCGCGATCAGAATCTTCGGGTAGATGGTGTAGCCCAGCCACATCACGAACAGCGGCGCAAAGGCAACCTTCGGTGCAATCTGCAACGCCAGGATATAGGGCGACAGCATCGCTTCAGCCGCGGGCGACAGGCCCAGGGACACCCCAATCATCACGCCCAGCAAGGCGCCCAGGGCAAAGCCGACGACGATCTCCATGGCGGTGATCAGGGTGTGTTCCAGTAGGCCGCCGCTGTGCCACATCACCAGGCTTTCCTGGGCCACGCGGCTGAGTTTGGGCATGACGAATTCGGGCATGCCGAGCAGCCCGGGGCCCCACTGCCAAAGCGCCAGGAACAGGATCAGCAGCGCAACGCTACCGAGCACGGAGGGGTTCAGGTTTTTCATCGTATGCGTACCTTGTTATCCAGTGCGCTATTGCGCGGCGACCGGGCTGTCGACGAATTGGTTGGTGAACAGCTCATCCAGTGGGGTTTCCCGAGGGACGATGCCTTCGCTCACGTAGAACTGACGGACCTTGTCCAGACGCTCGGGGTCGATGTGCCCCAGTACGCGCTGGTTGGCGTAGACGTGCTCGACATAGAGCTTGAAGATTTTCTCCAGTGAGTCTTCCTTGCCGGCGTAGGTCGGCACCGCCTTGGCAAAGGTAACGGCGGCGGCACGTGGGTCCTGGATAATGTCGTGCATGCCTTTGAGGGTGGCCTGGACCACGCCGCGCACCACTTGGGGGTGGTTTTTGATGGCGTCATCCGAGGCGAGGATTGCCTGGGCCATGCTTTCGAAAATCTGCTCCTGGGGAATCAGCTTGATCTGCGCGCCGGCTTCTTCGGCGGTGACCATCCAGTCCGGCACGCCGGCCATGGCCTGGGCCTTGTTGGCCGTGAACAACTGCCAGACCCCGGCAGGCCCCGCGGCCTGGATATCCACGTCGTTCTTGCCAAGGCCCGCCTTGCGCAACGAAGCGAGCAGCGCGTAGTAGGTGGTGTCGGAATACGACATCACCGTCATGGTCTTGCCCTTGAGATCGCTGACGTTATTGATGTTGTCGCTGGAATGGGTGGCGATCATGGTCACGCCGCCCGCGCCCAGCACCGCCACGGCGCGCACCGGGATGCCGTTGCCGCGCACCATGATCGGCGTGTCGCCGATGGCGCCGCCGAGCAGGGCATTGCCGGCGCCGATCTGCTTGGCCACATCCACACCACCTTTGGCGGCAATGAACGTCAGGTTCAGGTCCTGGGCCGCGTAGTAGCCTTTTTCCTTGGCGATGATCCAGGGTGCAAAGGCTGGCAAGTTAGGCGGGGCCGGCAGCAGGTAGGTAACGTCGGTCGGCTGCGCCTGGGCCGCGCAGGTCAGGCCGAGGCCAAGGCTGAGCGCGCAAAAACGTTGGAACAGAGACTTGAGCATGGGAACTCCTGAATCGGTTGGGGGCCGCACGTGCGGCAATCAGTGCAGTTCGGTGTCGGCGCCGACGTGCAGCAGCTCCATCAGGCGACCGACCAGCGGGCCGATCTCCGGTAGCTTGCGGCGCTCCAGCGGGTTGTCGCGAAACGGAAGGTCGATGCTGATTTCTTCGATGATGGTGCCGGGGCGGGCGCTCATGACCAGCAACCGGTCGGACATGGCGATGCCCTCGATCAGGTCGTGGGTGATGAACAGCGCGGTCTTCTTTTCGTCGAACAGCATCCGCGCCATGTCCTGCTGCAGGATCATCTTGGTCTGGGCGTCGAGGGCGGAAAACGGCTCATCGAGGAACAACACCTGGGGGTCGATGGCCAGGGTGCGTGCCAGGGCGGCGCGTTGGCGCATGCCGCCGGAGAGTTGGAATGGGTAGTGGTCGGCGAAGCCGTTGAGGTGGCAACGGTCTAGCAAGTCCAGGGCTACCTTCTGCCGGGTCGCGCTGGGCACGCCTTGAATCTCCAGGCCCAGTTCGACGTTGCGGCGAATGCTGCGCCAGGGCATCAGCAAATCTTTTTGCAGCATGAACGCGACCTGTGGCACAGGCCCGGTCACCGGCTCACCGCCCACGAAGACTTCACCTTCAGTGGGCCGATACAGGCCAGAACCCATATTGAGGATGGTGCTCTTGCCACAGCCGGACGGACCGATGATCGACACGACCTCGCCGCGACGAATCTTGAAGTTCACATCGCGAATGGCAAATGGCGCTTCTGTTTTACCTTTGGCTGGGAAACATTTACCGACATTACGGAATTCAATTTCAGTCGGCTCCAGCTCTTCCTTAAGTGCGGGCGTATTCCATTGGGGCGTCACGGCGTACATCTCTTTCACAGCCATCAGGAAGGTACTCTGGTCTGTTTTATAGGTGATACGCCGTTTAGTGCATGAACAATGCCAGTGAGTTAATTCCTACAAATTTTTGTTGAATTTCCTTTTAAATTAATTGGTTGCGAGACTAAGGTTATTTATTGAGCGTTTCATATATGAAACCCTTGTTTTTATATGGCACGAAACTGCACACCGTTTGTGCACGCGATGGGAACTTGCAATGAATCAATGCTTTTTCAAGTAACGCCGCAGACGTGATGTTTTATAGGTGAAACGCATTAACAGCGCTTTATATAAGGAGGGGAATTACGGGCAAAAAAAAGGGCCTGAAGAACGAGTCTTCAAGCCCTCAAAAGGTGAGAGGTGTCTAGTCCCTCAGCCTGGTGAGCGGTGCAACAAACGCTTAGGCCTTCAGCGGGACCAAGCGTGGGGCAATCATGTTTTCCGGGCGCAGGATGTCGTCGAGCATGGCGTCGTCGAGCAAGCCTTCTTCACGCACCAGTTCCAGCACGCCGCGCCCGCTTTCAAGCGCGATACGCGCAATGCGGGTGGCGTTTTCATAGCCGATGTACGGGTTCAGCGCGGTGACCAGGCCGATGGAGTGTTCCACCAGTTCGCGGCAGCGGGCTTCGTTGGCGGTGATGCCGACGATGCAGTGCTCGCGCAGCATGTCCATGGCGCGTTGCAGCAGGCGGATCGAGTCGAAGATCTTAAAGGCGATCAGCGGCTCCATCACGTTCAACTGCAGTTGGCCGCCTTCGGCTGCCATGGTCAGGGCCAGGTCGTTACCGATGACCTGGAACGCTACCTGGTTGACCGCTTCCGGGATCACCGGGTTGACCTTGCCGGGCATGATCGAGCTGCCTGGCTGGCGAGCCGGCAGGTTGATCTCGTTGATGCCGGTGCGTGGGCCGCTGGACAGCAGGCGCAGGTCGTTGCAGATCTTCGACAGCTTCACGGCGGTACGCTTGAGCATGCCGGAGAACAGTACGAAGGCGCCCATGTCGGAGGTGGCTTCGATCAGGTCGGCCGCCGGTACCAGCGGCTGGCCGCTGATGGTGGCCAGGCGTTGTACGGCCAGGGCCTGGTAGCGCGGGTCGGCGTTGATGCCGGTACCGATGGCGGTGCCGCCCAGGTTTACTTCAGTGAGCAGCTCTGGTGCCAGGGTTTTCAGGCGGGCCAGGTCTTCACCCAGGGTGGTGGCGAACGCGCGGAATTCCTGGCCGAGGGTCATCGGCACGGCGTCTTGCAATTGGGTGCGGCCCATTTTCAGCACATGGCTGAACTCGGCGCCTTTGGCGGCGAACGCCTGGATCAGGCTGTCGAGGCTGGCCAGCAGCGCGTCATGGCCCAGCAGCAGACCCAGGCGGATCGCGGTCGGGTAGGCGTCGTTGGTCGACTGCGCCATGTTCACGTCGTTGTTGGGGTGCAGGTACTGGTATTCGCCCTTCTGGTGACCCATGGCCTCCAGCGCGATGTTGGCGATGACTTCGTTGGCATTCATGTTGGTTGAAGTGCCAGCGCCGCCTTGAATCATGTCCACCACGAACTCTTCGTGGAAATCGCCGCGGATCAGACGGGCACAGGCTTCGCTGATGGCAGCGTGCTTGGCTTCGCTGAGCTGGCCCAACTCGCGGTTGGCGTCAGCCGCTGCTTGCTTGACCATTGCCAGACCGACCACCAATTTCGGGTAATGCGAAATCGGAACGCCCGAGAGACGGAAGTTATTCACCGCTCGCAGGGTCTGGATGCCGTAATACGCTTGAGCCGGTACTTCGAGTACGCCAAGCAGGTCTTTTTCGGTACGGAAAGATGCAGCAGAGGACATGACGGAAATCATCTCAATATGGACCCGGGACTGGCCGGAACGCTGCGAATGCTAGGCTTGTAGAACTTTTTGGGCCAATGCTGTTAAACACTGGCCTATGCACAAACGGCATAATGTGGATGTGACCCGGTTATCTTGGCGGGCGTGTGTGCCAAAATGGTGCATTCCGTGGGAGGCAGTGATGAACCTTGAGAGCAAGTGGTTGGAAGACTTCAGCGCCCTGGCGGCGACGCGTAGTTTTTCCCAGGCGGCTGAGCGGCGCTTTGTCACCCAGCCGGCGTTCAGTCGGCGTATCCGCAGCCTGGAAGCCGCGTTGGGGCTGACGCTGGTCAACCGTTCACGCACGCCGGTGGAGCTGACAGCGGCCGGGCAGTTGTTTCTGGTGACGGCGCGCACGGTGGTCGAACAGCTGGGCGAAGTGCTGCGCCATTTGCATCATCTGGAAGGCGGGCAGGGCGAAGTCATGCAAGTGGCGGCCGCCCACTCCCTGGCCTTGGGGTTCTTCCCACGCTGGATCGCGCAGTTGCGCAACGAAGGGCTGAACATTGCCACGCGGCTGGTGGCCACCAACGTCGGCGACGCCGTGCACGCCCTGCGCGAAGGCGGTTGCGACCTGATGCTGGCGTTCTATGACCCGGACGCGGCGATGCAAATGGACGCCGAGATTTTCCCGTCGCTGCACCTGGGTAACACCGAAATGCTCCCGGTGTGTGCCGCCGATGCCGATGGCAAGCCGCTGTTCGACCTGGAAGGCGAGGGCAGTGTGCCGCTGCTGGCCTACAGCGCCGGCGCGTTCCTGGGCCGCTCGGTGAATTTGCTGCTGCGCCAGCGTGCCCTGCGCTTTACGACCATTTACGAAACCGCCATGGCCGACAGCCTCAAGAGTATGGCGCTGGAAGGCTTGGGTATCGCCTGGGTGCCGCAGTTGAGCGTACGTGCGGAGTTGGCACGCGGCGAACTGGTGGTGTGCGGCGGGCCGCAATGGCATGTGCCGCTGGAGATTCGCTTGTATCGCTGCGCGTTGGTGCGCAAGGCGAATGTGCGGTTGTTGTGGCGCAAGCTGGAAGGTGGGGCCGCGCAAAGCGCTTGAGCCCAGCGCAGAACACATGTGGGAGCTGGCTTGCCTGCGATAGCGGTGTGTCAGCCAACCTATTTGGCACTGATCCACTGCTATCGCAGGCAAGCCAGCTCCCACAGGATTTCGTGGTGTTTTCGCTGACTCTTGAGTCAATAAAACCGCCACTTTGCGCCGCTAGACAGATGGTCATCCCAGGGGCTGTTTATCTGGATTATTACGGTATACTGCGCGGCCTTCGGCCGGTCCCACCGGCCTTAATTCGTACACCAAGCCACGCCGGATTTCCTGCGTGGCTTGTTGTTTTTTGACGCGCCTGCGGGCGCCCAGAGAGAAGAGGCACGACGATGAGTGCATTGGTTGGCGTGATCATGGGCTCCAAGTCCGATTGGTCCACCCTTAGCCACACCGCCGATATGCTGGAAAAACTCGGCATTCCGTACGAAGTGAAGGTGGTCTCCGCCCACCGCACCCCGGACTTGCTGTTCCAGTATGCCGATGAAGCAGAATCCCGTGGCATCGAGGTGATCATCGCCGGTGCCGGCGGCGCTGCGCACTTGCCTGGCATGTGTGCGGCCAAGACTCACCTGCCCGTACTTGGCGTGCCGGTGCAGTCGTCGATGCTCTCGGGCGTGGATTCGCTGTTGTCCATCGTGCAGATGCCGGCCGGCATCCCGGTGGCAACCCTGGCGATCGGCAAGGCCGGCGCGATCAACGCAGCCTTGCTGTCGGCCAGCATCCTGGGCGCCAAGCACCCGCAGTTTCATGCGGTGCTGAAAAAATTCCGTGCTGAGCAGACAGACAGCGTGCTGGACAATCCAGACCCACGCATCGCCTGAGGTTGTTATTGATGAAGATCGGTGTAATCGGTGGCGGCCAACTGGGTCGCATGCTGGCTTTGGCGGGTACGCCGCTGGGGATGAACTTCGCTTTCCTGGACCCGGCGCCGGACGCCTGCGCTGCGGCCCTGGGTGAACACCTGCGCGCTGACTACAGCGACCCGGACCACCTGCGCCAACTGGCCGATGAAGTTGACCTGGTGACCTTCGAATTCGAAAGCGTCCCGGCTGAAACCGTGGCCTTCCTGTCGCAGTTCGTGCCGGTGTACCCGAGCGCCGAAGCCTTGCGCATCGCTCGCGACCGCTGGTTCGAAAAGAGCATGTTCAAGGACCTGGGCATTCCGACCCCCGCCTTCGCCGATATCCAGTCCCAGGCCGACCTGGACGCCGCAGTCGCCAGCATCGGCCTGCCGGCGGTGTTGAAAACCCGCACCCTGGGTTACGACGGCAAGGGTCAGAAAGTCCTGCGCACCGCCGCCGATGTGGTCGGTACCTTTGCCGAGCTGGGCAGCGTCGCCTGCCTGCTGGAAGGCTTTGTGCCGTTCACCGGCGAAGTGTCGCTGATCGCCGTGCGGGCCCGTGATGGTGAAACCCGCTTCTACCCGTTGGTGCACAACACCCACGACAGCGGCATTCTCAAGCTTTCCGTGGCCAGCACCGACCACCCGCTGCAGGCCCTGGCCGAAGATTATTCCAGCCGCGTCCTCAAGCAACTGGATTATGTCGGCGTGATGGCGTTCGAGTTCTTTGAAGTCGACGGTGGCCTGAAGGCCAACGAAATCGCCCCGCGTGTGCACAACTCCGGGCACTGGACCACCGAAGGCGCCGAGTGCAGCCAGTTCGAAAACCACCTGCGGGCGGTGGCGGGCTTGCCGTTGGGCTCCACGGCCAAGATCGGCGAGAGCGCCATGCTCAACTTCATCGGTTCTGTGCCGCCGGTAGAGCGCGTGATGGCGATCGACGATTGCCACGTGCATCACTACGGCAAGGCCTTCAAGGCCGGGCGCAAGGTCGGCCACGCCAACCTGCGTTGCAAGGACCGTGCGACGTTGCAGGCGCAGATCCTCAAGGTTGAAGCGCTGATCGCCGAACAATAAGCCTGGCCCTGGCGGGAACCATTGGGGTTCTGTGTCTCTCTGATTGCAGGATGCCAAAGCCTGACTAGGCTTTGGCATGACTCATACCAATCAGAGGGAAATGCCATGGGTATCATCGGAACCATCTTTATCGGCTTGATCGTCGGCCTCCTGGCGCGCTTCCTCAAGCCTGGCGACGACAGCATGGGCTGGATCATGACCATCCTGCTGGGTATCGCCGGTTCCCTGGCCGCGACCTACGGCGGTCAGGCCCTGGGGATCTACCAGGCAGGCCAGGGCGCAGGCTTCATCGGCGCGCTGGTAGGTGCCATCGTGTTGCTGGTGATCTACGGCCTGGTCAAAAAGAAGTAATCAGCCGACAAAGTCCTCTGCGCTGCGCAGGCGCAGAGGGCTAGAATGCTCGGCACTTGTATTTGCCGAGCCTCTCCATGCGCCGTCTTCTGTTAACGCTTCTTCTGCTGGGCTCTGGCCTGGCGCACGCTGGCGAACTGCCGGAAACCGACTGGCTCGACCTGATGCCGCTGTCGGATCAGAAAGCCCTCGAGGCCATGCCCGAGATCGACCACAACTCCCCCGAAGCCCAAGGCACGTTCACCGAAAAGGGTGGCTTGAAGCAGAGCAAGGGCCTGCCTGCGGTGATGTATTCCACCAAGACCGTGGCGGCCATGAACGGCAAGAATATCCGCATTGGTGGGTATCCGGTGCCGTTGGAAACCGACGCAAAAGGCCGCAGCACGTTGTTCTTTCTGGTCCCGTATCCGGGCGCCTGCATCCATGTGCCGCCACCGCCGCCTAACCAACTGGTGCTGGTGCGCTATCCCAAGGGGCTGAAGCTCGATGATATCTACACGCCGCTGTGGGTCACGGGCACGTTGAAGGTGGAGAAGGTCAATAATGACTTGGCGGATGCCGCGTATGCGCTGGAGGCGGGGAAGGTGCGGGTAGTAAAGGAATCTGATCTCTAAAGCCCAATACATAACCAATGTGGGAGGGTCCTGAACTCTGTAGGAGCGAGCTTGCTCGCGAAAAACGTCAACGATAACGCGTGTTTCCTGAATAAACGCGGCGTCTGTGGGTTTTTCGCGAGCAAGCTCGCTCCTACAATTTACTACAGGGTGATCGCGGTGATGCTTACGCCCAGAGTGTGGCTTTCGCCGGGCGCCAGGTTCACCACATCATCCAGCACATTCGCTGTCTCGATGCACAACATACCCTGCCAGCCGTCATCGGCCATATCGTCGAAAGCCTTGGCGCGTTCGGTCCAGGGGTTCCAGACCACGGTGGATTTGGAGCCTTCGCTGGTGAGCTGGATACGGCGCTGCCAGTCGCTATCAACGATATTCAACTGTGCAGGCGTATTCAGGTAAATGCGGTCTGTCTCGGCGCGAAAGTGCAGCAGCCCGGCTTGCTGCTTCTCGGCCCACCCATCGGCGGTATCGATGTAATCCACGCCATCCAGGCCCTCGACCTGCACCTTGCGCACATCGCTCACGGCGAAGTAGGTGTGCAATGCCTGGCTGAGGGTCACGGTGTCGGTGCCACGGTTGTGACTGGTCAGGCGGATATGCAGGTGATCGTCCAGCAGCAGGCTCAGCGTCAGGTCTACCTGATGGGGCCAGCCTGGAAAGCCGCCCGCCGGCACCGGCAATACCAGGTCCACTCGCAGCGTCTGGCCGTCGAGTTCGGTGGTGGCCAGCTCCCAACGCGCGGTGCGCACAAAACCGTGGGCGCCGGCAGGCTGATCGCTCTGGCGCATGGCTTTGACGCTTTGCGGGTTGCGGTCGAACACCCCAAACCACGGCCAGCACACCGGTACGCCGGTACGAATGCCTTTGCCCTGCTTGAACACGGCCTCGGGGTTCGGCCAGATCAGCGGCTGTTCGCCCTCGCGCTGGTAACTGAAGATATGCGCACCCTGTTGGGCCACCATCAGCTCGGCACCGTTGTGGCGGATGCGCCAGCAGTCCAGCTCGTCGATTTTTACCGTCTCAACGTGGGGCGTAGGCATGACAAAGCTCTCTTAATGGCAGGCAATGGGGCAATTGACCGTTAAAACCCGGCGAGGTTTAACGCGCCCGTGACGGTACCGAGCGCGTGCGGCCGCTGCCATCGATGGCGACGAACACAAATACGGCTTCGGTCACCTTGCGCCATTCGCTGGACAACGGATCGTCGCTCCACACTTCGACCATCATCTGGATCGAGCTGCGGCCGATTTCCAGGGCCTGGGTATAGAAGGAAAGCTGCGCACCCACGGCCACCGGCACCAGGAACGCCATGCGATCAATGGCCACGGTGGCCACGCGCCCACCGGCGACCTTGCTGGCCATTGCCGTGCCCGCCAGGTCCATCTGCGCGACCAACCAGCCGCCGAAGATATCGCCAAAGCCGTTGGTTTCACGCGGAAGCGCGGTGATTTGCAGGGCGAGATCGCCTTGCGGGATAGGATCTTCTTGTTCGAGTTCGATCATGCCGGGGGTGCCTCTGACCCGTGACTCTTGGACTATGTAATCGGTGAATAGCCGTCTTGGAAAAACGATTCAGCCCCGAACATACTACGTTCGTCACGTTTTTCGAAAGGCGCCTTGAGGGAAACTCTGCGAAATCGGCTGGCCGGTGCCAACGACGGTTTCGCGCAACTTCCACGCAATAGACCGGTGCAGGGCTGGGAGTATATCGGTCGATAGCCTGCGCGACGACCATCTGCTCCTGATTTTGTGCATCTATATAGAAGAGTTTCCATGCGTCAAAAAATTGGCCAAAACGGTCATTCAACTTGAGGGGTTTGACCATTGTTTCTTTTTAGCGCTGGCCGTCAGTATCTGATGGCGTTTTCGGCCCCCCATAACAATTCGGAAAGGGAATAAGGTGCTTCGCAAGTGGGGATGCTTGCGAGGTGGCGCTGATGCGGCGCAAGGGTTTGGACTGTGCTTTTCCGGGCAATTTGCTATCGTGCCGGACCTGCCAGGCGCAAACCCACGCTGTTGCGGATTCCTGATCTGACTAATAAGAGAAGCCTTGCCATGACCACAGTGCCTTCAAGCATTGCGCCGCCCGCACGACCGCTTAACCGCAACGACTACAAAACCCTGTCGCTGTCTGCCCTGGGTGGGGCGCTGGAGTTCTACGACTTCATCATCTTCGTGTTTTTCGCCACCGTGGTTGGGAAGCTGTTCTTCCCTGTCGACATGCCCGAATGGCTGCGCATGATGCAGACCTTCGGCATCTTCGCCGCAGGCTACCTGGCGCGCCCGCTGGGCGGCATCATCATGGCGCACTTCGGTGACCTGCTGGGCCGCAAGAAGATGTTCACCCTGAGCATCTTCATGATGGCCGTGCCGACCCTGATCATGGGCCTGCTGCCGACCTATGCACAGATCGGCCTGTGGGCGCCGCTGCTGCTGCTGTTGATGCGCATCATCCAGGGCGCGGCGATTGGCGGCGAAGTGCCGGGCGCCTGGGTGTTCGTCTCCGAGCACGTGCCGCCGCGCCACATCGGCTACGCCTGCGGCACCCTGACCAGCGGCCTCACCGCCGGTATTCTGCTGGGCTCGTTGGTGGCTACCGCCATCAATAGCGCCTATACACCGGAACAGGTCTCTGATTACGCCTGGCGGATTCCTTTCCTGCTCGGCGGCGTATTCGGCCTGCTGTCGGTGTACCTGCGTCGCTGGCTGCATGAAACCCCGATCTTCGCCGAGATGCAGCAACGCAAAAGCCTGGCCGCTGAACTGCCGTTGCGCGCCGTGTTGCGCGATCACCGTGGCGCCATTGTGTTGTCGATGCTGCTGACCTGGCTGCTGTCGGCCGGCGTGGTGGTAGTCATCCTGATGACCCCGACCGTGCTGCAAACCATCTACCACTTCAGCCCTACGGTTGCGCTGCAAGCCAACAGCCTGGCCATCGTGACCCTGAGCCTGGGCTGCATCGCCTCGGGTGCCCTGGCCGACCGTTTTGGCGCCGGCCGCGTGCTGGTAACCGGTTGCGCACTGCTGCTGGCGACTTCCTGGACGCTGTATCACAGCCTGATGGCCCACCCGGACTGGCTGTTCCCGTTGTATGCCTTGACTGGCCTGTTTGTCGGCACCATCGGTGTGGTGCCCTACGTGATGGTCAAAGCTTTCCCGCCGGTGGTGCGTTTCAGTGGCCTGTCGTTCTCCTACAACGTTGCTTATGCCGTGTTCGGCGGGCTGACGCCATTGGTGGTGTCGCTGCTGATGAAGGAGAGCCCCATGGGCCCGGCTTATTACGTAGCCGTGCTATGCGTGATGGGGATGCTGGTAGGCGGGTATCTGTGGAAACGCGGTCGCTGAAGCCTGCACATTCAGATAGTGGCCTTTCATCTAATTGTCATATTTCAGACATAGAGTGTTCACACGGCCTGCCGATACTTGGCCCCGATCCAATTATCCCTATCTGCTAGGAGCAAGGCATGAAACTGAAACGTTTGATGGCGGCAATGACTTTTGTCGCTGCTGGCGTTGCGACCGCCAACGCGGTGGCCGCTGGTGTTGATCCGGCAATCCCGGCTTACGTCAAGACCACTGGTGTGTCGGGCAACCTGTCCAGCGTCGGCTCCGATACCCTGGCTAACCTGATGACCCTGTGGGCCGAGGGTTACAAAAAGGAATACCCGAACGTCAACATCCAGATTCAAGCTGCCGGCTCTGCCACTGCGCCACCTGCGTTGACTGAAGGCACCTCCAACCTGGGCCCGATGAGCCGCAAGATGAAGGACACCGAACTGGCGGCCTTCGAGCAGAAGTACGGCTACAAGCCAACGGCAATCCCGGTTGCGGTGGATGCCCTGGCGGTATTTGTGCACAAGGACAACCCGATCCAGCACCTGACCATGGAACAGGTCGATGCGATCTTCTCCTCGACGCGTCTGTGCGGCGCCAAGGCCGATGTGAAAACCTGGGGCGACCTGGGCGTGACCGGCGACCTGGCCAACAAGCCAGTGCAACTGTTCGGGCGTAACTCGGTATCCGGCACCTACGGCTACTTCAAGGAAGAAGCCCTGTGCAAAGGCGACTACAAGCCAAACGTGAACGAACAACCGGGCTCGGCTTCGGTTGTGCAGTCGATCAGCTCCTCGCTGAACGGCATCGGTTACTCGGGCATCGGCTACAAGACCGCCAGCGTGAAGACCGTGCCACTGGCCAAGAAAGGCAGCACTGACTACATCGAAGACTCCGAAGAAAACGCCCTGAACGGCAAGTATCCGCTGTCGCGTTTCCTCTACGTGTACGTCAACAAAGCCCCGAACAAGCCACTGGCGCCGCTGGAAGCTGAGTTCGTGAAACTGGTGCTGTCCAAGCAGGGCCAGGAAGTCGTGGTCAAAGACGGCTACATCCCACTGCCAGCCAAAGTCGCCGCCAAGGCCCTGGCTGACCTGGGTTTGAAAGAAGGCAACTAAGCCTGCGATACCCGGTGTAATACCGGGCCCCTGTGGGAGCGGGCTTGCTCGCGAAGGCGTCGTGTCAGTCGCCCGATGTGTTGAATGACACACCGCTTTCGCGAGCAAGCCCGCTCCCACACAAGCCCGGTTACATCCCGAATTTTTTATCCGCTGCCAGCCCTGCTTCGCGGCGGATTTGTTGCGTCACTGCACTGTCATCTTTCTGTCATACAGGATCGCTAGGGTGTGCGCATGAATGATCTGGCCAATTCCACCATGACGACGACTTCCCCTCCCAAGCGCATTGATTTCAATACGCCTGAGCTGCAACGCAAGCGCCGCATCCGCGCGCTCAAGGATCGCTTCACCCGTTGGTATGTGCTGGTCGGCGGCCTCGCCGTGCTGGCGGCCATTACCCTGATCTTCTTCTTCCTCGCCTACGTGGTTGCGCCGCTGTTCCAGGGCGCCTCGTTGACCAAGGAAGACGCGTTGACGCCCGCCTGGATGCAGGACGCCGGCAAGCCGTTGATGATCTCCCTCGAAGAACAGAACCAAGTCGCCATGCGGGTCTCCGACACGGGCCAGGCGTTGTTCTTTGCCGTGGACACCGGTGCCGAGCTCAAGCGTGTCGACCTGCCGCTTCCGGCCGGTACCAGCGTTGCTTCCATTGGTGAAGACCAGCCGGGCAGCCCGCTGGTGATCCTCGGCTTGTCCAATGGCCAATCTTTGGTGTTCCGCCACACCTATAAGGTGTCGTACCCGGACGGCAAGAAAACCATCACCCCGGCAATCGAATACCCCTACGGCGAAACGCCGATCGTGCTGGATGACGCCGGTCGCCCGCTGGAACACGTTGCGCTCAACGCCACCGACACCTCCCTGGTGGTGGCAGGTTCCGCTGGTTCGCACTTGAACGTGCTGACCCTGAGCCGCGAAGAAAACATGATGACCGGTGAAGTCACCAGCGAGCAGAAGCGTGTCGAGCTGCCGCAGATGACCGAGCCGGTGAAAGCGATCTTCATCGACCCACGCCAGCAGTGGCTGTACGTGATCAACGGCCGTGCCCTCGCCGATGTGTTCAGCCTGCGCGACAAGAGCCTCAACGGTCGCTACAAACTGCTGGAAGACGCCGACACCGAAATCACCGCCAGCACCCAGTTGGTTGGCGGCATCTCGCTGATCCTGGGTAACTCCAAAGGCGGCCTGGCCCAGTGGTTCATGGCCCGCGACCCGGATGGCGAACAGCGCCTGAAACAGATCCGCACCTTCCAGATGGGCACCGCGCCCATCGTCGAAATCAGCGCTGAAGAGCGCCGCAAAGGCTTCACCGCCCTAGATGCTGCTGGCCAGTTCGGCGTGTTCCACAGCACCGCCCACCGCACCTTGCTGGTGGACCCGGTGGTCGACGGCCAGGGCTTGTTCGGCATGTCGCCACGGGCCAACCGTGTGATCGTCGAGGCGGGTGGCAAGCTGCAACCGCTGTTGCTCGATAACCCGCACCCGGAAGTGTCGTGGAGTGCGTTGTGGAGCAAGGTCTGGTACGAAAACTACGACGAACCTAAATACGTCTGGCAATCCACAGCTGCCAACACCGACTTCGAACCCAAGATGAGCCTGGCCCCGCTGACCTTCGGTACCTTGAAGGCTGCGTTCTACGCCATGCTGCTGGCGGCGCCACTGGCGGTTGCCGCAGCGATCTACACCGCTTACTTCATGGCACCGAGCCTGCGCCGCAAGGTCAAGCCGGTGATCGAGCTGATGGAAGCCATGCCGACGGTGATCCTCGGTTTCTTCGCCGGCCTGTTCCTGGCGCCGTATGTGGAAGGGCACCTGCCGGGCATTTTCAGCCTGTTGATGCTGTTGCCGATTGGCATTCTGGTCGCAGGGTTTGTCTTCAGCCGCTTGCCTGAGTCGATCCGCCTGCGCGTTCCCGATGGTTGGGAAAGCGCGATCCTGATCCCGGTGATCCTGTTCGTGGGCTGGCTCTCGCTGTACATGAGCCCGTACCTGGAAACCTGGTTCTTCGGCGGTGACATGCGCATGTGGATCTCCCACGATCTGGGCATTACCTACGACCAGCGCAACGCGTTGGTGGTCGGCCTGGCCATGGGTTTTGCGGTGATCCCGAACATCTACTCCATCGCCGAAGACGCCGTGTTCAGCGTGCCACGCGGCCTGACCCTGGGCTCTCTGGCCCTGGGCGCCACGCCGTGGCAGACCATGACCCGCGTGGTCATCCTCACCGCCAGCCCGGGCATCTTCTCGGCGCTGATGATCGGTATGGGCCGCGCCGTGGGCGAGACCATGATCGTGCTGATGGCCACCGGCAACACTCCGGTGATGGAGATGAACCTGTTCGAGGGCCTGCGCACCCTGGCGGCCAACGTTGCGGTGGAGATGCCCGAGTCGGAAGTGGGCGGCAGTCATTACCGCGTGCTGTTCCTCTCGGCGCTGGTGCTGCTGTTGTTCACCTTCATCATGAACACCCTCGCCGAGCTGATTCGTCAGCGTCTGCGCAAGAAATACTCGTCGCTTTAAGAAAGGTAGAAGTCTGTGAAACAGAACTCCCTGAATGGATGGTTCAAGAGCGGCGCCCCCGGCGTCTGGATCAGCGGTGGCGCGGTGTCCATCGCGGTCATCATGACCATTGGTTTGCTGGCTGTGATTGCGGTGCGGGGCCTGGGCCATTTCTGGCCGGCCGACCTGATCCAGGCCAACTACAACGTGCCAGGCCAGGCCAACCACATCGTGATCGGCGAAGTGGTGCAGAAAGAAGAAGTGCCGCGTGAACGCCTGAAAAGCGCGGGCCTGCCGGTGCCGGACCAAGGCCCGGAATTCATGACCCGTGAGCTGATCAAGGTCGGCAACCGCGACCTGAATGGAAACGACTTCACCTGGATCGTCGGCGAGTGGCTGAAGGACCAGACCAAGCCTGCGAACCTGATGGCCATCGAGCGTCGTGAGTGGGGCAACTTCTACGGCACCCTGGTCAACGTCAAGCAGGATGGCAAGGTTATCGCTGAAGGCGAAGCTGCGTGGCCGGAACTGCAGGCGCGTGTCGAGCGTGTGAACAAGCTCGCCGCTCAGCTCAAGACCTTGGAAAAATCCGATATCGGCGCGATCAACGCAGGACTGGAGCGCATCCGCTTGCACGGTCGCAAACTGGAGCTGGAAGGCAAGCTCGACGCAGCCGCCCAGGCCGACATGGATGCCGACCGCGCCGAGCTGAACGCCCGCTACCAGGACATCGAAGCGCGCCTGGCCGACCTGCACGCACAGTTCAACCGCGACGCCCTCACCGCACGTGACGGCAACGGTAAGGAAGTGGAAATCGGCATCGGCAAAGTGGTGCACGCCTACCAGCCGAACGCCATGGGCACCATGACCAAAATCGGCTTCTACTTCAGCAAGGTCTGGGAATTCCTCAGCGATGACCCACGGGAAGCCAACACCGAAGGCGGGATCTTCCCGGCCATCTTCGGCACCGTGATGATGACCCTGATCATGGCAATGATCGTGACCCCGTTTGGCGTACTGGCCGCGGTGTACCTGCGTGAGTACGCCAAGCAGAACACCTTGACCCGCATCATCCGCATCGCCGTGAACAACCTGGCCGGCGTACCGGCCATCGTCTACGGCGTTTTCGGCCTGGGCTTCTTCGTGTATGTATTGGGGGGCTCGGTCGACCGTCTGTTCTTCGCTGAAGCCCTGCCGGCGCCGACGTTCGGTACGCCGGGGCTGCTCTGGGCCTCGCTGACCCTGGCCCTGCTGGCGGTGCCGGTGGTGATCGTGGCCACCGAAGAAGGCTTGGCGCGCATTCCCCGCACCGTGCGTGAAGGCTCTCTGGCACTCGGCGCGACCAAGGCGGAAACGCTGTGGAAGATCGTGCTGCCGATGGCCAGCCCGGCAATGATGACCGGCATGATCCTCGCCGTGGCGCGTGCCGCCGGTGAGGTGGCACCACTGATGTTGGTGGGTGTAGTGAAGCTGGCGCCGTCGCTGCCGCTGGACGGTAACTATCCGTACCTGCACCTGGACCAGAAGATTATGCACCTGGGTTTCCATATTTATGACGTCGGCTTCCAGAGCCCCAACGTCGAAGCCGCACGGCCGTTGGTGTACGCCACTGCCTTGCTGCTGGTACTGGTGATCGCCACGCTCAACCTGTCGGCGGTGTGGATTCGTAACCACCTGCGCGAGAAGTACAAGGCGTTGGACAGTTAATTGAAGTGAACGCGAATTAAATGTGGGAGCGGGCTTGCTCGCGAAAGCGGTGTGTCATTCAGCACACCTGGCGACTGATACGACGCCTTCGCGAGCAAGCCCGCTCCCACACAATGAATTGGTAGCACAGGGAGCATCCCATGCAACACGAAACCCAATCCCACGGCATCAACATGTCTGCCCTGGGTCGCGACAAGCAGAGCCTGAGCCTGGCCCAGGAAACCGTGGCCATCGAAGTCCCTGGCCTGAGCCTCTACTACGGCGATAAACAAGCGCTGTTCGACGTCAGCATGAACATCCCCAAGCAACGCGTGACCGCCTTCATCGGCCCGTCGGGCTGCGGTAAGTCCACGTTGCTGCGTACCTTCAACCGCATGAATGACCTGGTGGATGGTTGCCGCGTGGAAGGTGCGATCAACCTCTACGGCACCAATATCTACCGCAAGGGCGAAGACGTGGCCGAGCTGCGTCGCCGCGTGGGCATGGTGTTCCAAAAGCCAAACCCGTTCCCCAAGACCATCTACGAAAACGTGGTCTACGGCCTGCGTATCCAGGGCATCAACAAGAAACGCATCCTCGACGAAGCGGTTGAGTGGGCGCTCAAGGGTGCGGCATTGTGGGACGAGGTCAAGGACCGCCTGCACGAATCGGCACTCGGCTTGTCCGGCGGCCAGCAGCAGCGTCTGGTGATCGCCCGTACCATCGCCGTAGAGCCGGAAGTGTTGCTGCTCGACGAACCGTGCTCGGCCCTCGACCCGATCTCCACGTTGAAAGTCGAAGAGCTGATCTACGAGCTCAAGTCCAAATTCACCATCGTCATCGTGACCCACAACATGCAACAGGCGGCGCGGGTTTCCGACTACACCGCGTTCATGTACATGGGCAAGCTGGTGGAGTTCGGCGATACCGACACCCTGTTCACCAATCCGGCGAAGAAGCAGACCGAAGACTACATCACCGGTCGCTACGGCTAGGAAGCTGTGGTTCTGATTGTACTGACGCTGCGGTTCTCCGCACCTTACCGGACGCTCCAAGGACGCCAACATGATTAGCAAAGAAGGCCTTACCCACCACATCTCCGCGCAGTTCAATGCCGAGCTTGAGGAAGTGCGCAGCCACCTCCTGGCGATGGGCGGGCTGGTGGAGAAGCAAGTCAACGATGCGGTCACCGCGCTGATCGAGGCCGACTCGGGCCTGGCCCAGCAGGTGCGTGAGATTGACGAGCAGATCAACCAGATGGAACGCAATATCGACGAAGAGTGCCTACGCATTCTTGCCCGCCGCCAGCCGGCGGCCTCGGACCTGCGTTTGATCATCAGTATTTCCAAGTCGGTGATCGACCTGGAGCGCATCGGTGACGAGGCCACCAAGATTGCCCGCCGCGCCATCCAGCTGTGCGAAGAGGGTGAGGCGCCCCGTGGCTACGTGGAAGTGCGCCATATCGGTGATCAGGTGCGCAACATGGTGCGTGATGCCCTCGACGCCTTCGCCCGCTTTGACGCCGAACTGGCGTTGTCGGTGGCCCAGTACGACAAGATCATCGACCGCGAATACAAGACCGCGCTGCGCGAGCTGGCCACTTACATGATGGAAGACCCGCGCTCGATCTCGCGGGTCTTGAACATTATCTGGGTGCTGCGTTCCCTGGAGCGTATCGGCGACCACGCGCGCAATATCTCGGAATTGGTGATTTATCTGGTGCGCGGCACCGACGTGCGGCACATGGGCCTCAAGCGCATGAAGGCCGAAGTTGAAGGCACTGCTGATCTAATCCCTAATGTTTCGGGCGAATCTGACGATAAGTAAGGTTGCCCGAGAAATTAACGCCCGGCCTCTGGCCGGGCGTTTTCGTTTGTGGCATCTGAATTTTTTGCACAGCAGGCGCCATAAAGTCCTTCTGTGACCCGCGAGTTTTGGCAAAATGCCATCAGTCAGGCGTTTTGCAGACGTTTTTATAGGATGAAGGGTCGATGAGTAAAGTCAGTGTGTTGGTGGTGGATGACGCCTCGTTTATTCGCGACCTGGTGAAGAAGTGCCTGCGCAATTACTTCCCCGGAATCAAGATCGAAGATGCGGTGAACGGCAAAAAGGCGCAATCCATCCTGATGCGCGAAACCTTCGACCTGGTGCTGTGTGACTGGGAAATGCCGGAAATGTCCGGTATTGAGCTGTTGACCTGGTGCCGCGAGCAAGCGCACCTGAAGGCCATGCCGTTCGTGATGGTGACCAGCCGTGGCGACAAGGAAAACGTGGTGCAGGCGATTCAGGCCGGCGTTTCCGGCTATGTGAGCAAGCCGTTCACCAACGAACAGTTGCTGAACAAGGTCAAGCAGGCCCTGCACAAGATCGGTCGCCTCGATGCGCTGATTGCCAGCGCGCCGACCAAGATGAACTCAGCCTTCGGCAACGACTCCCTGAGCGCCCTGACCGGCGGCAAGCCCGAAGCGGTCAAGCCGGCCCCGGTGGCGGCGCCCAGCAAAGGCCTGCTCAACACCCCACCCGTGAAGGCCCCCGCAGCAGCGGCCCCGGCTGGCAGTCGCGGTCAGGGCCAGTTGCGCCTCGCAAGCGGCACCCAGCAATGCGTGATCAAGGCCCTGAGCATCAAGGAAGCGTTGCTGGTGGTGAAGCGTGGCGAGGTCCTGCCTCAGGTGCTGGAAAGCGCCGTGCTCGACCTTGAGCAGGGCGACAACGCCGAAGTCGCGCGGCTCAACGGCTACCTGCACGCCATCGTCGCCTACGAGCCCAAGCCCGACAGCGACTGGTTGCAACTGACCTTCCGCTTTATCGACCAGGATGCGCAGAAGCTGGACTACATTTCCCGCCTGATCGCCCGTGGCACGGCGCAGAAGCATTTCGTGCCGGGTGCATGAAGCACCGCGACGCCTATCCCCTGTAGGAGCGAGCTTGCTCGCGAAAAACGCCAACGATAACGCGTGCTTCCTGAATAAACGCGGCGCCTGTGAGTTTTTCGCGAGCAAGCTCGCTCCTACAGAGGGCGACTGGTCTACAGTCAGTCCAGCAGCAGCACCTTGGCCAATACGATCTTCGGCCCTTTCATCTTCTTGATGATGATCCGCAAGCCTTCAACTTCCAGCACTTCTTCCTCTTCCGGCACGCGCTTGAGCGTGTCGTAGATCAGGCCGGCCAGGGTTTCGGCTTCGATGTGGTCCAGGTCGACGCCCAACAGGCGTTCCACCTTGAACAACGGCGTGTCGCCACGTACCAGCAGTTTGCCGGGCTGGTAGGCGAGGATGCCGCGCTCGGCCTTGCGGTGTTCGTCCTGGATATCGCCCACCAGTACTTCCAGCACGTCTTCCATGGTCAGGTAGCCGATGATCTTGCCATCGGCCTCTTCCACCAGGGCGAAGTGCGCGCCGCCTTTGCGGAACTGCTCCAGCAGTTGCGACAACGGCATATGCCGCGATACGCGTTCCAGCGGGCGGGTCAATTCGGCCAGGTTGAACGATTCGGGGATATGGTCCAGGGCCGCCAGCTCCAGCAGCAAATCCTTGATGTGCAGCAAGCCGACAAACTCGTTGCGCACCGCGTCATACACCGGGTAACGGCTGAATTTGTGACGACGGAACAGCGCGAGGATTTCCTTGAGCGGCGCGTTGAAGTCCAGGGTCACCAGGTCTTCCCGGGAGTTGGCCCAGTCCACCACTTCCAGCTCGCCCATTTCCACAGCGGAGGCCAGTACGCGCATGCCTTGGTCGCTGGGGTCCTGGCCACGGCTGGAGTGCAGGATCAGCTTGAGTTCTTCGCGGCTGTAATGGTGCTCATGGTGCGGGCCAGGCTCGCCTTGGCCAGCGATGCGCAGAATGGCGTTGGCACTGGCGTTGAGCAGGTAGATGGCCGGGTACATCGCCCAGTAGAACAGGTACAGCGGCACGGCCGTCCACAGCGACAGCAGTTCGGGTTTGCGGATCGCCCAGGATTTGGGGGCCAACTCACCGACCACGATGTGCAGGTAGGAAATCACGAAGAAGGCGGCAAAGAACGACACGCCCTTGATCACTTCCGGCGACTGCACGCCGACCGCGCCCAGCATCGGCTCGAGGATGTGCGCAAAGGCCGGTTCACCGACCCAGCCCAAGCCCAGGGACGCCAGGGTGATACCCAACTGGCAAGCCGACAGGTAGGCGTCGAGCTGGCTGTGCACGGTACGCAGGATCTGCCCGCGCCAGCCGTTCTTATGGGCAATGGCCTCGACGCGGGTAGCGCGCAATTTGACCATGGCAAATTCCGCCGCAACGAAGAAACCGTTGAGCAGTACCAGGATCAGTGCAAAAAGAATCATGCCGAAATCGGCGAAGAGTGTAGCGAGGGTAATGCCAGGGGAAGGGTCCATGATGGGGTTTTGCAGGTTCCGTGTGTTCAATAAGGGGTGACAGGTGGGCCTGAAAGGCAGGCACAAGTCGGCCAATGTAGCGGCTGACGGGGCGCTTGCCTAGTGCCCGCTGCCGGGCGGGGCTGCAAAGTCGTGTCGCAGAACCCGTGTGGGAGCTGGCTTGCCTGCGATGGCGGTCTGCCTGCTACCGATGATTTGGCTGACCCGCCGCCATCGCAGGCAAGCCAGCTCCCACATTGGGCCGTGCTCACTTCAACCTAATCATCGGTCTCGAGTGCCCGCGAACGGCTTACCTGCGCCGGCGGAAAATGGCAGGTAAAGGTACTGCCATGCCCCAGCACGCTGCTGATTTCCAGGCGGGCCCGATGGCGCAGCAGTACATGCTTGACGATGGCCAGGCCCAGCCCGGTGCCGCCGGTGTTGGAGTTGCGGCTGGAGTCGACCCGGTAGAAGCGTTCGGTCAGGCGCGGCAGGTGCTTGGCGTCGATACCGATACCCGAGTCCTGCACACTCAGGTGCGCACCGTGCTCGTCGGCCCACCAGCGAATGCGGATATTGCCCTTGTCCTGGGTGTACTTCACCGCGTTGAACACCAGGTTGGAGAATGCGCTGCGCAGTTCGCCCTCGCTGCCCTTGAGCAATACGGTTGGGTCGGCCTCCAGCGTGATCTGCTGCCCGCGTTCGCCCGAGAGGGCCTGGGCATCGTTCTTGATCGTCTGCAACAGGCTGTGCACGGCCACGGGGTGGTTGTCCGAGGGGTAGTCCGTGGCCTCAAGCTTGGCCAGCAACAGCAGGTCGTTGAGCAGGGTCTGCATGCGTGAGCCTTGCTGCTGCATCTGTTGCAGGGCGCGGCTCCAGCGCGGGTTGATCTCCTCGACGTTGTCGAGCAACGTCTCCAGGTAGCCGCAGATCACCGTCAACGGCGTGCGCAGCTCATGGGAAACGTTGGCGACGAAGTCTTTGCGCATCTGTTCCAGCTGGTGGATACGGGTCACGTCACGCACCAGCATCAAGTGCTCGTTGTTGCCGTAGCGGGTCAGGTACAGCTGGATGCGCACGCGGTCGTTGGTGGGGGAGGGGATTTCCAGGGCTTCTTCGTAGTTGTCCTGCTCGAAGTACTCTTTGAAGCGCGGGTGACGCACCAGGTTGGTCACCGGCTGGCCGCTGTCCTGGGGCGTCTTGAGGCCCAGCAGGGTCTCGGCGGCACGGTTCCACCATTCCAGGTTGCCGTCGCTGTCGAGCATGATCACCGCGTCCTTGAGCGCGGCGGTGGACTCCTGCACCCGGTCGATCACCGCTTGCAGGCGCCCGCGTACCCGTTGGTCGCGGCGTTGCAGGTGGTAGATGCTGTCGAACACCTCGCCCCACAGGCCGTAGCCATCGGGCGGTGCTTCATCGGGTTTATGCTGGCGCAGCCATTCATGCAAGCGCAGCAACTGCTTGAGGGTCCAGCCCAGGTACAAGGCAATGCCCGCAGCCAGGCTCCAGCCGTAGTAGCCGCTGATTAGCCCCACCAACAGGCAGCCGGTGACCAGCAAGAGCATGTGGCGGATCAGGGTGCCATGCCAGTTTTGGTTCACTTGAACATGCGTCCTTGTCAGCTGTTTAAGTCAGGCGATTAAGTCACGAAGCAGCTGGCTCAGCCTTTGGTAGAAAACCGATAGCCGGTGCCGCGCACGGTTTGTACCAGATTCTCGTACGCATCGCCCAAGGCTTTGCGCAGGCGGCGGATATGCACATCCACCGTGCGCTCTTCCACATAGACGTTGCCGCCCCACACCTGGTCGAGCAGTTGGCCACGGGTGTAGGCGCGCTCCTGGTGGGTCATGAAGAATTGCAGCAGGCGATATTCGGTCGGTCCCATCTCCGCAGGCTTGCCGTCGATGGTCACGCGGTGGCTGATCGGGTCCAGAATCAGGCCGTCGACTTCAATAGGCGCTTCGCCATCGGTCGGGCCGGCGCGGCGCAGCACGGCTTTGAGGCGCGCCACCAGCTCCCTGGGGGAAAACGGCTTGGTGATGTAGTCATCGGCGCCGACTTCCAGGCCCTGGATCTTGTTGTCCTCTTCGCCCTTGGCGGTGAGCATGATGATCGGAATATCCCCGGTCAGCTCGTCACGCTTGAGACGGCGGGCCAACTCGATGCCTGAGGTGCCGGGAAGCATCCAGTCGAGCAGGATCAGGTCCGGCTTGCGGTCGACGATAATGGCGTGGGCCTGTTGGGAGTTTTCCGCCTCCAGGCAGTCATAGCCGGCCATTTCCAACGCAACGGCGATCATCTCGCGAATGGGCGCTTCGTCGTCAACAATCAGAATGCTCCTGCCAACCATGCTCAAAATCCTCTTGTCATTTAACTGTCTTGCGCCGCATTAGATAACGGAATTATTGCAGTCGTGTGACAGTAATTTAGTCGCTTGGGCAATTAACGGCACTCTGGACTACCCTTTGGGTCCGAATCCTGACAACCACAAAAGGAAGGTTCCGATGACTTACAGCACTGTTTCCTGGAAAGCCCTGCTGGTATCTGCGGTGTTGACGCTGCCAGGCCTGGCGTTTGCGGCAGAGCCGGCGATGACTAAAGACGGGATGTTGGTGGATCACAAAGGGATGACGCTCTACACCTTCGACAAGGACGCTGATGGCAAATCAGTGTGCAAGGACCAGTGCGCGACCAACTGGCCACCGCTGAAGGCAGAGTCCACCGACACCAAGACCGGCGATTGGACGGTGATCACCCGCGACGACCAGACCAGCCAGTGGGCGTACAAAGGCAAGCCTGTCTATACCTACAAGGACGACAAGAAAGCCGGTGACAAGACCGGTGATGGCAAGGGTAGCGTTTGGCACATCATCAAACCCTGACTAAGCGGCGGCTTTGAGGCCTTCGCGAGCAAGCCCGCTCCCACTTTTGATGTGCGAATACAATCAAAATGTGGGAGCTGGCTTGCCTGCGATGGCGCCCCAAAAATCACCACAGAATCCTCAGCGAACCGCGTAATCCACCACAATCCCGACAAAAATCGCCAACCCCGCCCAGTGGTTATGCAAGAACGCCTTGAAGCACTTCATGCGGTCCCTGTCCCGCGTGTACCAGAACTCCCAGACAAAACAGCCCGCTGCCGCCAGCAACCCCAGGTGGAACCACCCGCCCAGCTCGAACCGTGCGCCGGCCAGCAACAGGCACGCCAGCGCCAGGCCTTGCAGGGTGAGGATGATCACGCGGTCGGCATCGCCAAATAGAATCGCGGTGGATTTCACCCCGATCTTCAAGTCGTCATCGCGGTCGGTCATGGCGTAATAGGTGTCGTAGCCCACCGTCCACAACAGGTTGGCGATGTACAGCAGCCACGCCGTGGCAGGCAAATGGCCGGTCTCGGCGGTAAACGCCATCGGCATGCCCCAGGAAAACGCCGCGCCCAGCACCACTTGGGGGTAATAGGTGTAGCGCTTCATGAACGGGTAGCTCGCCGCCAGTGCCAGGCCGCCCAGGGACAGCAGGATGGTGCTGGCGTTGGTCAGCAGCACCAGCAGGAAACTGATGCCCATCAGCACGGCAAAAAACACCAGCGCTTCTTTCGAGCTGATCTTGCCGCTCACCAGCGGGCGTTGCTCGGTGCGTTTCACATGGCCATCGACCTTGCGGTCGGCCCAGTCATTGATCACGCAGCCGCCGGCCCGGGTGAGTATCACGCCCAGCACGAAAATCACGATATTGATCAGCGACGGCGAACCCTTGCCGGCAATCCACAGGGCCCACAGTGTCGGCCACAGCAGCAGGTAGATGCCGATGGGCTTGTCCATGCGCGTCAACTGAATGAAATCCCAGGCCCTGGGGTTCAGGCGGTTCAGGGACTTGAGCAGACGTTGGTACATCAGCAGTTCTCCGGATGATCGTGCAACGCGTGCCAGAAACTCGGCAGGAAGACTTCCGCCACCAGCACGCTCAGCGTCCCGCGGTCGAAGCGCGAGCGGCGCGCCCACAGATTATCGGCCTGGTCCGCTGTCGGCAGCCAGGCACGAGGGTAGTGACACACTTCAATGGCCTGGCGGGTAAAGGCGCGGTCGCAGAACAGCAACTCGCCCAGCGAGCGGCTGCCCAGCTCGTCCATGTGCAGCCCATCGCCCTGCAAGGCACTGCGGGCCGCCACGCTGCGGGCGAACACCCAAGGCTGGCCGTGCCCGCGCAAATACACCTCGCGTACCCAACCGATACTGGCCGGCGGCAGGTCCAGCGCGGCACATTCGTCGTCGCGCAACGGTTGCCAGCCTTCGAACAGCGGCGTCACGCTGAAACCCTCGTTGGACAGCCACGTCAGTCGTCGCGTCAGCGAGCCTTCGTCAAACAGCCAATTGAGGGTCAAGGGCGTGGGCAAGGGGCTCAGAAGGCTCTGGGTCAGCCATTGGCAAGCGTCGGGAAGGGCGATTGAGTGCGGCACGGTGAGTCAGTATTGGCAGCAAAGGAGGCGGCGAGCTTACCATGGCACCCTGGGCTTTTGCCGTGCCAAACCCGTCGTTTGCGTCGAACATGCTTGCATCTGCAGGCCCCGATCAGTACAAAACGCCCTGAGCCGTGCGGCAACGCTGGATCCATCGACCGCCGGCCAACACGCCTGAACCTGAGGAAGCACGTAATGAAGAAGTGGCAATGTATCGTCTGTGGCCTTATTTACAACGAAGCGGACGGCTGGCCGGATGACGGTATTGCACCAGGCACTCTGTGGCAGGACGTCCCGGAAGACTGGCTGTGCCCGGACTGCGGTGTGGGCAAAATGGATTTCGAAATGATCGAAATCGGCTAATCAACGAATTAAGAAACGTACTACAAGGAGAAGGGAATGAACGCACCTGTCGTGATCATCGGCACAGGATTGGCCGGTTACAACGTCGCCCGGGAGTTTCGCAAGCTCGACAGCGAGACCCCGTTGCTGCTGATCACTGCCGATGACGGACGCTCCTACTCCAAGCCCATGCTCTCCACCGGCTTTGGCAAGAACAAGGAAGCCGATGGCCTGAGCATGGCCGAGCCTGGCGCGATGGCCGAGCAACTCAAGGCCCAAGTGCGCACCCATACGCGCATCAGCGGCATCGACCCAGGCCACAAGCGTCTGTGGATCGGCGAGGAAGCAGTGACCTACCGCGACCTGGTCCTGGCCTGGGGTGCAGAAACCGTGCGCGTACCGGTCGAAGGCGATGCGGCTGAGCTGATTTTCCCGATCAACGACCTGGAAGACTACGCGCGCTTTCGCGCTGCCGCTGCCGGCAAACGGCGCGTGCTGCTGCTCGGCGCCGGCCTGATCGGCTGTGAGTTTGCCAATGATCTGATCCTGGGCGGCTATGAAATCGACCTGGTCGCGCCCTGTGAGCAAGTCATGCCGACCCTTCTGCACCCGGCGGCAGCCGCAGCGGTGCAAGCCGGGCTGGAAGGCATCGGCGCGCGCTTCCACCTGGGCCCGGTGCTCAATCGCCTGCAACGCACGGCTGATGGCCTTGAAGCGCACCTGTCGGACGGCGAAGTGATCCACTGTGACCTGGTGGTGTCGGCCATTGGCCTGCGCCCTCGCGTAGACCTGGCCGCAGCGGCCGGCCTGCAAATCAACCGCGGGATCATGGTGGACCGCCACCTCAAGACCTCCCACGCCAATATCTATGCCCTGGGCGACTGCGCCGAGGTCGATGGCCTGAACCTGTTGTACGTGATGCCGCTGATGAGCTGCGCCCGCGCCCTGGCGCAAACCCTGGCCGGCAATGCCACGGCGGTGAGCTACGGGCCGATGCCCATCACCGTGAAAACCCCGGTGTGCCCGCTCGTGGTATCACCTGCGCCACGGGGCACGGAAGGCGTGTGGAGCGTCGAAGGGCAGGGTGCCGACATCAAGGCCCTGTGCCGCGATGCCAGCGGCCGCCTGCTGGGTTATGCGTTGACCGGCAGCGCCGTCATGGAAAAACTGGCGCTGAACAAAGAACTTCCGCCGCTGCTGGCGTAAATACCACCCGTTCTGTCGCAAACATCACGTTCTTACCCGGAGAAAGGCCGCCGCGAGACTGGCGCGGCGCCCGAGGGCATGCCATCCTCACTCCCGTCTGCCGCAGAGTAGAGCCTGCGGCGCCTTGGCGCTGCTCCACCAGAGAGCAGCACGGACATAACAACAAAAAACCGTCAAAGAGGCTTCACATATGCGTAAACCAGAACTCGCAGCCGCCATCGCTGAAAAAGCCGATCTCACCAAAGAACAGGCCAACCGCGTCCTCAACGCCGTCCTCGAAGAAATCACCGGCGCCCTGCACCGCAAAGACAGCGTCACCCTGGTCGGCTTCGGCACTTTCCTGCAACGCCACCGTGGCGCCCGCACCGGCAAAAACCCGCAAACCGGTGAGCCAGTGAAAATCAAGGCGAGCAACACCGTAGCGTTCAAGCCGGGCAAGTCGCTCAAAGACAGCGTCAACCCGTAAGTTAAGCGGTACCGTCTCGAAGGGAGGCGGGGCGGTAAAAAAGATGGGCACGCCGACTGGGTCGGGTGCCCATTTTTTGTTGGGTGCTGATGCGTATGCCAGATTAAGCCAGCTCGCCTAGTCGCATTTTCAGGTGAATTGAACTAGGAAATAGCCGCCCACATCCCCTTCCTTCAGCTTTTTCGCTCGATTATCGGCGAACACATAGCCGATACCGCCACCGAATATTCCTTCGTGACTAGGGCTGATTTTTGCAATGTCGGCGTCGCTGAGTTGAGCCAAGAAATAGTAGCGAGGGCTTTCATACAAAGGGTCTTGCAACCGAGCAGGGCGCCCAAGGGCCTTGCTGATACCCGCGCCACTGTCCACGTCTTCCAATTCCTCCTCCATTTGTTCGGGAGTGAACGGTTGCTGGGCAATATACGTTCGCGGAATTGGATCAACCAACGCAGCGGGTGTGAGTTCGGAAGTCGCCAGCGCGTGAAGCAGAACCTGGCTATGGCCAAGTTGAAGTTTTTCCATCTCGCTTTGTTGATGGACAGTCAACTTTCGTACAGACGATCGTGTGTACGTTTCGTCAGTCCGCTCAACGGAGACGAACACCGTAAGCGCCATCCCGGAGGGTATGAATGGGACGTCCAAGAACGTTGAGGTCATCGTAATCACCGGCAGCATAAGCTGATTGGTTTGCGGGTCTTTAGGCCACAGTGCAAGGTCTGTAAGCCACGCACCTCCGCCTATTTGTCCAAGGTTATGGTCTTGCTCTGAGAGGATAATTTGATTGATACCCATAGCCGGTGATCCTTTAGAAACAACCTTTTCGTTTGGCGAATGACGTGGCAGAGCGCCTCTCGCTATGGATTTCGATCAAGCGATGCTCGGCATCGTAGATGAAGGTTCCCGTTGACCTTGGGTGTTGTTCTGGCTATCAAGACAGATGCAGGTAAAACAGTTCCACTTCATTTGGGTCTTCAGAGGACCTCAGCACAGCTTTGTATTTGTCTTCAAGTTTCTGATTTAGACCTTCGTTATATAGCAAATAAAGAGCAGGATAATCAGTGTTGGTGCGAATCCAGTCTTCCGAATCTGCTTCGTCAAACCAACATTGGGCTAATCCAATACTGGTCAGCAACTGCTCTTTCCAGTCAGGTTTTTCATCCAGGCTGTCAAATGAATACAACCATATTGAAAAACGCTCATTGAAGTTCTCAAGCGTTTCGCCGGGATTTTTTAGTGGCCGCCAGTCCGTCAGCTCGGCGACAACATGGTTGGAAGTCCGGGTTTTAATAGTCTTCTCGATAATAGACTGGGACCAGTTTTCCGGATATTCAAACCGTTCGTCTCGGAGTGCTTTATTAAGGACGTTGTTCACGCACGTCATCAGCGCTGGTTCCACTATCTGAAGCGTCAAGTGGAGAGAAAACCATCCCTTACTCTTGGATAGATTTATCGTGTAGCGACGAACTCGACCACGCGCGCCATTCGTTTCAAAATGTCTGCCTTTTTTTAGCGCGTACCCATGTTTCGCAAAGGGTTCTGCTAAGAATGAGGTCAGTAACTTCAATATATCTTTTACAGTTTCAGTCATTACGGCAACCTCCATAGTGGGACCCTGGCTTCGCTAACGGTTACGCCTTTTGTGCTCTTTCCAGAATTACCAAATATGCCTTTCCCATCGGCGATGATTTTGTCTTTTGCAAGCTGGGCTTTAGACCGTACAGCGCCACCTGACTTGACCTCAATTGCGACGACTTTCCCGGTTTTGTTATTTTTTATCAAAATGTCTACGTAGCGGCCTCTCCCTGCACCTGGAGTTTTGACATAAACCTGTGTACCGAGCACGGTCACTTTGGGATTATTTAATAGCTTCTGATGCACCAGGTTTTCAGCGGCTTTACCGTTGACTTTATTCTGCCTCCTTTGTGCTGAGGAACAGGCCCAGCCCCAGGGGTCTATCCAACCCGTCGGGTTAGGAGCGTATTGGTAAAGATTGCCGCCTCCCGCCAACCCAATCGGATCCGGCGTCGTAAACCTCCCCACATCCGGATCATAAAACCGAAACGTGTTGTAGTGCAGCCCAATCTCCCGATCCAGATACTGCCCCTGGAACCGCAAATTCTGCTCTTCGATAAAGTACGCTTCACGCACTTCTTCGTCAGCATTCCCCCACACCTGATAGCGCGCCTGCCACACCGTTTTCCCATCAGCTTCGGTCAGTTGCTCAGGCAATCCATTCAGGTCGTTGTGGTAGTAGCGCACGCTTTGATGCTCACCCGTGCCGTCCACTCGAGCCAGCGGTACATAGCCGTCTTCTTCATAGAGATAGAGGCTGGTCTGGCTATGCCGATGCTCCTGCAGCAGGCGCAACCCCTCCCAATCAAAGCGGGTTTCACCCAACGGATAACCGTTGCTGTCATGTTCGGTTTTAGCGATGCGCCGGCCGAGGGGGTCATAGGTCATTTTTACGACCGTTTCGCGTCCATCCTTCTGGCTACGGACTTCGATCAGGCGATGCTCTGCGTCGTAGGCAAAGAGCTGTACGCCGCGTAGGACACTGCGCTTTTCGATCATTCGGCCAAAGCCGTCGTAACGATAGCGTTTGTCCTGATAGGTCAACAGCTTGTTATGCACCACCAGCCCCGCACTGGCTGATGGTCCGTCCAGCAGGTTTGCTGCGGCATCGTAGGCAAACGTTTCTCGCTGGCCCTGAGCGTTGTCCTGGCTGGCGATAATGCGCCCGGTGGCGTCGTAGTGGAGCAGTTGGCGCTGATCCCGACGGTTATCGCGGTCACGCTCCAGGCGGCCGATCAGGTTATCGGCCGGGTCATAGTCAAAGTGTTTTTGCTGGGCGGCCGGCAGTTGCGTGGGCTGGCCGTTTGGTTAAAGGGGACGGATTTATTTGATCGATTTAAATTAAATAATCTGCCCACCTTTTGCAGTTTTTAATAAACTGAGGTCCCGATCATCAGGAATTTTTAATTCAGAGCTGCCCTAACGTTTCTTAAGTTGCCTGAAGAAGCGCAATAAACTGTTTGGTGAACTTAGGCCCTTCGTATTCTTCAAGATTCTTGATATTGAAGAGCGCGCCTCGTTGCGTTGTGAGTTTTTGGAGGCGGCGTTTCAATAGCTTATTGATCTGGTTGTCTGGCTCAGAGGTAATTGATGCAAGCGCTTTACGGGCGCGATCTGACACGTCTTTGAAAAAAACGTGCTGGATATCTGCGGGGGGGATAATCTGCGTAAGATCACAGTTTTGAAATGTTACCCAATCCAATTTGCACAATTCAAAATCAACAAGAAGGGGGGTGTTGGGCGGTTCGGATATGAAACTTACCTCTTGTAATTTTCCCGAAAACTTGAGGTTTTTTATTTTGCTGGCATTGAACGAGTTGTCAGTGATCTTGCACTGGGTAAATAGGCAGTTGCTGAATTCACAATCTTTCAAAGACGCTTCTCGAAAGTTGCACTTTATGAAAGTGCAGTTCTCGAATTTGCTGTTGCTGTTGCTGTTGCTGTTGCTGTTGCTGTTGCTGTTGCTGTTGCTGTTGCTGTTGCTGTTGCTGTTGCTGTTGCTGTTGCTGTTGCTGTT